>JAFDCW010000311.1 GCA_019312705.1 Deltaproteobacteria bacterium | reverse complement strand
CGCCGCCGTCGCCTCCGGCATCCGCGCCTCCGCCACCGCCGCCGTCGCCTCCGGCATCCGCGCAGCCGCCACCGCCGCCGTCGCCTCCGGCATCCGCGCCTCCGCCACCTCCGGCGTCGGCGCCGCCATCCAACGCGCCTTGGCTAGCTCCATCGAGGCCGCCGTCGAGGCCGCGGCCGACCGCTCCGCTGTCGGGCGAAGCGCCAGACGATTCGCTGCCCGCATCGCCGTGCCCCCCGGCGCCACTATCCTGTGCTCCCGACTCGGTGCCCCCGTCGCCGCCGTTTCGGTCCGGTCCATTTTGGTCCGGGTCTTCGGGCATTTGATTGGGAGGCTCGCCCTGGTCTTCGGTGGTCAAGCCCAGGCCATCCTCGGCCTGGGGCATCGGCCGACCCACGACATCGAGGCAGGCGACGGCCAGGAGAGCCAAGAGAGGCAGGCTCACCAGGGTGGAGACGGTGCGACCGCTCTTGATCTCGAGGACCAGGAGAACCGCCAGGATCACGACCGCGATGGCGCCGAGGGCGAGGAATATGTCCGCGGGGTCGATGCCCTTCTGCCAAGCCCAGTCGCTGATCCAAAGCGGGCGCGCGATGACCCCGTCGCGATGCGCTGCGAAGAGCACGCCGACCGCGACGACGACCGCTCCGAGCTCGACGCCCATCGCCGTTGGGTAACGCGCACCGGCCACACGCAGGGCGCCGACGAGGGCGAAGGCGCCGAGACCCCAGCGCAGCATCGCGCTCACTCCGAGAGCGTTCGCTGGACCAAAGAACCCCGCCAACATCTCCGACCCTGTCACCAGAGTGGCGAGCAGTAGTCCCAAGACACCGAGAACCACGAAGGCGCCGAGGGCCGTCGGCAGGCGCACGCGAGTCCGCCCGACGAGCTCCCCAGCGACGACGCCGAGAACTGCGCCGACGATTGCGGTCACCACCCCGCCGCCGGTGGTCACGCCCGCCGCGACGGCGGTCGTCGCGAGGGCCATCGAGAGCGCCCGGAGAGGATGCCGGAAGACCCGCAGGAACCGTCCGAAGAGCCCGTCGTCGGGGAAGCGCGTTACCTCGGTCACGCAGCCTCCGATGCCAGCTGGTGTGCCGCGGAGTAAACCTGCCCGGCCATTCGGTCGAGGATCAATACGCGCACGCGCCCCGCGGAGAGACGACGACAGACTTCAGTGACATCCGCAGCGGCGGCGGGGCCGACGCCCTTGGCCGGACCGGGGGAATCGTCAGGCCGGTACAGGAAACGGCCCCAGCGCCCGCCCTTCTTCGCGCCGCGGTCGACGCCGTCGGTGCAGACGACGACCTCGACGTCCCCTTTGGTTCGACCGAGAGAAAGAAGGACGCGGTCGATCCATGGGCCGGGGCGGGCAGGGACGAAGACCAGGGCACGGCCGAGGCCCCCCGGGGTCGCCGTCTTCAGGAAGTCGCCGAGGCCTGCCCCGCCGCTGGTCTCCGTCGCGTCGCCGGACCGGGCGAGGACTTCGTGGGCCGAGCGCAGGTCTTCGGCATAGCCTTCACATCCGTCGGCCCCGAGGACCCAATCGGCCCCGAGGGCGCCGGCGTCGACCGCTACCCGGGCCGCCCCGGCAGCGGGTTCGTCGGCCGGGCCGGTGACCACGTAGGCCACCGTCTGGTGGCTAGGCCCGATCGCGCGCTCTGGGGTGCGGATGACGATCTCTCGGGATCGGGCAAAGACCTTCCAAAGGATGAAACGCACGGGATCGCCAGGCACGTAGTGGCGCATGTCCATGCGCTCGCCACCGGCCGGCCCGTCCGGGTGGCTGATGGCGTCCCCGGCCGCGAGAGTTCTGAGGACCTGCATCTGCTTGAGAGCGCCGGTGGTCGGAAGGAAACGCACGGGCCGCTCCTCGACTCGCTCGAAGGAGACGCGAGTGAACCCGAAGGTATCGCCCACTTCGAATCGGCGTCGCACCTCGTCCGCGAGGGTCCGCTTGGTCGGGGTGACTTCCTCCTCGATGCGCAGGCCGCGGCGAGTCAACTTCACGTCGACGTGGGGGGTGACCCAACTCCAGCCGACGCGGAGGAAGGGTACGAACCAAGGGGCGCCAACGGAAAAGCCCGTGCGCCGTGAAAAGCCGCACTCGAGGTTCAGTGCGTCTTCGGTCGACCGCCCCCGGGTCCGGTAACCCAGGACGACTGCGCCCGCCACGCTGAGCACCATGCTGACGGCGACCAGCCCGAGGCATACGAGCCCCACGACCAGCAGGAAGAGGTCGATGCGCTGGTAGCCGTAGTGAAAAAGAGCGAGGGCCCCGAAGCACGCCACGAATAGGCCCAGGGGGGTCAGGGGGAAGAGATCCCGTGCCCGACGCAGCGACGGCCGAATGCGCTCGCGATAGACGCGATAAAAGGGGGTTAGAAGAGCGAGCATCCCCGATCCATGTTCGGATAGAAGGGCGGCGGCGTGCTCACGACGTGGGGCGAGGGAGGCGAATCGAGACAACGTACGCGCCGAAAGACCGTCGGATCGTCGACGGCGCGCCCCCCGTCGTTGTTGACCGACTGGAACTCGAAGAGCTCGGGATCGATCTGCCCCGAGAAGTTGTCGAGGTTGTAGCCACCGGGGCCCGAACTGCAGATGACCTGGTCGAGGCGCCAGGCCCCGACCCCACCAAAGAAGATTCGGCCATCGGGGGAGACGGTGCCCCGGGCGTCCATCGACACCACCCATTCGTTGCCGTATGAGGCGCAGGGCGGCGGCTCTTCGGCATCGGCGGCGGCGTCCCAGCTGTGATTGACGATGGACCCGGTGAGCGCCGAGTCACTTCCGTCTACGCGCTGGATGTTGAGCATGAAGACCGTCCAGTCGCGGTAGGCCTCGTCGTACTGGTGGCTCTTCCACACACCGGCGATGTCGTCCGCGCAACCCTCGGCGGGGGGCGGCAGGCGTTCTCGTTGCTCCTGAATCGTCGCCGGTGCGGCCGAGGGAAAGAGCACGACGGTCGCGAAGCCGGCCACGACCGCTATGCGCACTGCCCATCGCCCCCGCCCCGCCCTCATGCCGTCTCACCCCATCAGGAACTGCGCGACGATGGCGACACCGATGAGGCCGAAGATGATCGCCACGAAGTAGAGGCCTCCCACGGTCGAGACGTTCTCGCCGTCGGGGCTCGGGATGTTGGCGTCGACGTGGGGCCCCCGCTGCTGACGGCCTTGGCCGCCCTTCCCGCCCTTGGCCGGCGAACCGCCGCGGCCTCGACCGGCGGCCTTGGCTTTGCCCTTGGCGGGACTCTCGTCTTCGGCGTCGCGCCCTCCCTTGGCGCTCGTATCCGCCTCGTCCCCACCATGCCCGCCGGCGTCCTCATCCGCGTCCTCAGCGGCGGCCTGGGCACCGGCGCCTTGGGCGTCGTCGTCAGAGGCATCGCCACCGGCCGCGCCGGCACCGCCCTTCGAAGCGGAAGCGGGCCCCGTCCCCGCGGACCGCTGGTGAGTCTTCTTCTTCCTGCCCCTGGTCTTCTTCTTGGCCATTTTCGGACCGATTCATAGCATGGGCCCGGCCCCGGGGGGACTCGGAACACGCCCCGAACGCCCCATCGCCGGGGCAGATCGGGCATTTCGAATTCGGTGCGGGTCGATTAGGGTCCCGGGCCATGACGAAAGTGGTGAATCCGGAGAGTTGGGCAGCCCCGAAGGGCTACTCGAACGGCATGTTGATGGAGCCCGGGCGGGTGCTCTTCGTCGCGGGGCAGGTCGCCTGGGACGGCGAGTGCCAGATCGTCTCGAGCGAGTTCAGTGCCCAGTTCCGACAGGCGCTCGAGAACGCCGTCACGGTCGTTCGGGACGCCGGGGGGCAGCCCGAGCACATCGGCCGCCTGACCATCTACGTCACGGACAAGGCTCAGTACCTCGCCGAGACCCGGAAGGTCGGCGCTGCCTACCGCGAGGTGATGGGCAAACATTTCCCGGCGATGGCCCTGGTAGAGGTCAAAGGCCTCGTCGAAGAAGGCGCCCTCATCGAAATCGAGGCCACCGCGGTGATCCCGTCGTGACCATCGAAGCAAAGTCATTTCTCTACGAGGTGAGCGACGGAGTCGCCACCATCACCCTAAACCGCCCGAAGCGCATCAACGCCCTGACCTTCGAAGTCTACCGCGAGCTGCGCGATACGTTCATCGCGCTCCGCGACGAGAAGGCCGTGCGCGCGGTCGTGCTCCGGGGCGAGGGGCCCCGGGGATTCTGCTCCGGGGGCGATGTCGAGGACATCATCGGTGCCCTCTTCTCCGAAGACATGGCCGGCCTCGTCGAGTTCACGCGCATGACCGGCGCCCTGGTGCACGCCATCCGCACGACGCGCCCCCCCGTCATCGCGGCCCTGCACAACGTAGTCTGCGGCGCCGGCGCGGTCATCGCGCTGGCCTGTGACGTGCGCATCGCGGCCACCGATACGCGCATCGCCTACCTCTTCCCCAAGGTCGGCCTTTCCGGTGCCGACATGGGCGCGGCGTTTCTCCTGCCGCGGGTCGTGGGTCTCGGCCGCGCGACGGAATTGCTACTCACCGGCGAGTTCGTCGATGCCGAGCGGGCGGAGCGCATCGGGCTGGTCAACCGGGTCGTGGAACCGACAGCCGTGCGCACCGAGGCAGACGCTTTCGCGAAGACCCTCGCCGAGGGCCCCGCATTCGCCCACGCGATGACCAAACGCATGCTCGAATACGAGGAACACCTCGATTTCGCCACCGCGATCGAAGCCGAAGCCCAGGCCCAGGCCATCTGCATGCAACACCCCGATTTCCGGGAGGCCCACGACGCGTGGAAGGAAAAGCGCGCGCCGAGGTTCGAGTGATCAGCCCCGGCGACGTGGTCGAGGCGGCGTTCGTACCGCCCGCGCTGATCGGTCCCTCATGGGATGCCGCCGGGGACCTCGCGGAGTCCGCGCTGGCGATCGAAGATGGCGCCGCCGATTCGTCGAGTGCCCTCGTGGCGGTCGTCAGGCACTTCGGCCAGGCAGGCCTCCTCGGTCTCATCGCTCCGCGGACGGCCGGAGGGACCTTCGAGTCGGTCCGCTCCGTCGCCCTCTGCCTGACGCGGGAGCGCCTCGGCTTCTCGTCGCCGCTGCTCGATCTTGCGTTCACCATGCAAGGCCTCGGCAGTCACCCCATCGTGCTGGCCGGCGACGAAGAACAGCAGGCCCGGCACCTGCCTGGCGTCCTGACCGGCGAACACGTCGCGGCTTTCGCGCTCACCGAGCCCGGGGCCGGCTCCGACCTCGGCGGCATTGCCACCACCGCGACCCGGGAGGGCGACCAGTACGTGCTCCAGGGCGAGAAGATCTGGATTTCGAACGCACCCATCGCCGACATCTTCACGGTGTTCGCCGCCACCGCTCCCGAGGGCGCGCGCCGGCGACTGAGCGCCTTCGTGGTGAGGCGAGGCACGCCTGGGCTCTCGACCGAAGCCCAGAAGGTCCTCGGCGGCCACCCCATCGGCCGCGTGCGCCTGGACGGAGTCCGCGTGCCAGCGATTGACCGCCTCGGGGCGGAGGGCGACGGCATGCGCGCGGCCCTCGGCACTCTTCACCGGTTTCGCACCACGGTCGGAGCGGCCGCCGTGGGCTTTGCGGCCCGAGCCCTCGTCGAAGCGACCGACCATGTGAAGACCCGCGAGCAATTCGGAGCGCCCCTCGCGGCACTGCAAGCCGTACAGATGCGCATCGCCGACATGGCGTGTGACGTCGACGCGAGCCGGCTCTTGGTCTATCGCGCCGCGGCCCTCGCCGATGCCGGGGCGCCCCGGGACGAGGTTTCCCGCTGCGGCAGCATGGCGAAGCTCGTCGCGACAGAATCCGCTCAGCGGGTCATCGACCACGGAGTGCAGCTCCTCGGGGGCCGCGGCGTCGCGGCTGACGGGGTCCTCGGGCGCCTCTATCAGGAGGTCCGCGCTCTGCGCATCTACGAGGGCACGACCGACGTGCAGAAGATGCTTATCGCCCGCGCGGTGCTCGACGCGTGAGCTGGCTCGACCGCCTTCGAGACCGCGCAGGCCCATTGCACGAAGCCGCCATGGCGTTCTCTCCGGACCTTCCGTCCGGGCCGGAAGGCA
>JAFDCW010000310.1 GCA_019312705.1 Deltaproteobacteria bacterium | reverse complement strand
GATGAGTACGTCGTCAAACCCGTCGTCCCCGAGGAGTTGCTCTCTCGGGTCCGCGACCTGCTCGCCGAAGTGGCCCTCTCGGGGCGGGAGCGGGTGCTGGTGGTCGACGACTCCCCGGCGATTCGCCACCTCGTCGGAGACGCCCTCACGCGCCAGGGGTTCGAAGTGACCACCGCCGTCGACGGCATGGACGGAATGGACCGCGCCATCGCATCAGAGCCGAACTACGAGCTCATCCTGACGGACTACGACATGCCCCGGATGACGGGCTTCGAGATGGTGCACGCCCTCAAGCACGAGACGAAGACCAAGGACGTGCCGTTCCTGATGCTCACGGCCCGGGACAGTCGCCGGGATCGAGCCCAGATGCGCGCCGCCGGTCTGACCGCGTATCTGGTCAAGCCTTTCAGCGCCGACAAGTGCGTCGCCATGGTCGAGCGCATGCTCGCCGAGCGCCGCCTTCGGGCCTACAAGGACGCCTCGAAGCTTTACATCTCCGACGGGGCGCGCATGGCCGCCGAGGCCCAGGCATCGAGCGGCGAGCTCTTCTCCTATCGCGCCTCGCACCAAGAGATGACCGTGCTCTTCAGCGACCTCTGCGGGTTTACCAGCATGTCGAGCGCCATGGAGGCCCCCCAGGTCGTCGAGCTGCTCAACGGCTACTTCGACGCCATGTGCCCGGTGATCAAGGTGCGCGGGGGCGACATCGACAAGTTCATCGGAGACGCGATCATGGCCATCTTCGAAGACGACCCGCTCTTCGACGAGCCCCATACCCTCCGGGCGGCGCGGGCGGCTTGGGAGATGCAACGCGCCATGGACGTCTTCAACGCGACCATCGAGCGCGAGTCCCCGCTCCAGATGCGCATCGGTCTCAACACCGGCCCGGCGGTCCGCGGTGACATCGGAAGCCGCTACGTCCGCCGGGACTATACGGTCATTGGTGACACGGTGAACCGCGCTCAACGGTACGAGTCGAACGCGCCCAAGGGCGAGGTGCTCATGAGCGCCGAGCTCTACGAGATGGTGAAGGACCACGTATTGGCGACACCCCTCGACGGCCTCAAGCTGAAGGGCATCGATCGCCCGGTGACGGGTTACGTCATCACGGGCTTCGTGGGGGACGACTATTGAGTGACAAGATCCGAGTCCTCGTCGTCGATGACAGCGCGTTCATGCGGGTAGCGGTTGCCCGCACCATCTCCGCCGACCCGCGCTTCGAGGTCGTAGGCCAGGCCAAGGACGGTCAAGACGGGGTCGACAAGACCGTCGAGCTCTCCCCCGACGTCATCACCATGGATTTCAACATGCCGCGCCTCGATGGGGCCGCGGCGGTGCGCGAGATCCTCCGCCTCAAACCGACCCCCGTCGTCATGCTCTCGGCCCATACGTACGAGGGCGCGAAGGAGACCGTCGAGGCGCTCTCGGCCGGTGCCGTCGATTTCGTCGCCAAGCCGAGCGGTGAAGTCTCGACGGACCTCAGCGGCATCTCCGCCGAGCTCCTCAAGAAGCTCGCGTCGGCGCGTCGGGCAAAGCCCCAGCCCCCCTCCAAGGAGAACCCCGCCGCCCTCCGCCGTTCCACTCGGGACGCTACGATTCCGATAGATATCCAACCGCGTCCCTCGAGCTCTGCGGGTTCTTCCCCTTCTTCGCGTTCGTCGCGATCTTCGGGCGAGCGCATCAGCTTTGCATCGGCGATGTTGGACCCGGCGGTGATCATCGCCATCTCGACGGGCGGCCCCTCGGCCCTCGAGCAGGTCATCCCCCATCTGCCCGGACACTTTCGCCGCGGCGTGCTCGTCGTCCAACACATGCCGGGGCAGTTCACCCGGGCCCTCGCCGAGCGCCTCGATGCGATGAGCGCGGTGAAAGTGCGGGAAGCCCGCCCCCAGGACCGCATCGCGGCGGGGGTGGTGATGATCGCCCCCGGGGACAAACACGTCGTCTTCGAGCGGACTGGGATGATCAAGCTCACCGAGTCCCCCCCGGTGAACGGCTGCCGGCCAAGCGCGGACGTGACCCTCCAGTCGGCGGCGCCGATTTACGGAGCCCGGCTCACCACTGTGGTGATGACCGGCATGGGCCGCGATGGCGCCCTTGGGTCGTCATCCGCGAAGGCTGCCGGCGGTAAGGTCTTCGCCCAGGACAAAGAGACCTCCGTCGTCTACGGCATGCCCAAGGCCGTGGTCGACCTCGGACTCGCCGACGAGGTCCTGCCGCTCTCGCGCATCGCCGCGCGTCTGTCGCGGCTCAGGTGACACGCGGCGACCGAGCTTCGGCTCAATCAGCGTTCGCCGCGGCCGCGAATGCCGCGCTCAGGGCCGGGGCGTCGGGGTATCGCGCTGCGGCGTCCTTCGCGAAGGCGCGTTCGACCACTTTCACCACGGCTACGGGCACGCCGGGGGCGGCTTCGATCAAAGAGGGGTAGCGGCCTGAGAGGATGGCCTCGTAGACGTGTAGCTCCTGGCTCGTCATGAAGGGGCGCTTGCCGCTGAGGGCTTCGTAGAGAGTGACGCCGGTCGCGTAGACGTCGACCCGGGCGCCGAGGTCTGCGCGGCGCCCGCGGAGTTGCTCCGGCGCCATGTAGGCCGAGGTGCCGACGGATATGGCTTCGCGGGTGAGACCTTCGAGGCCCTGGACCTTGACCACGCCGAAGTCGACGAGCTTGACGACATCGGCGCTCACGTTGGGGTTGGGCAAAAAGATGTTCGAAGGTTTGATGTCGCGGTGCAGGATGCCGTGGGCGTGGATCGCCCGGAGGGCGTCGCAGAGCCCGGTCACGATCGGGGCCAACTCCTGGGCACTCATCGGCCCCTCGCGTCCGATGCGCTGGGCGAGGGTTACGCCGTCGAGCAACTCCATCGCGAGGAAGAGCGTGCCGTCATCGAGCGCTCCGGCATCTTCGACGCCGATGACACCGGGGTGGTCGATCCCGTCGAGAGCCTTTGCTTCACGCCGGAAGCGCTCGACGAGGACTGGGTCGAGGGCCGCCTTGCTGCGTAGGAGTTTGAGCGCGACTCGTTTGCCGGTCACCTCGTCGACGGCGGTGAGCACGTTTCCCGCCCCGCCGCGCCCGAGGAAGCCCTCGACCCGGAAGCGCCCGCCGATACTCTGGCCGGGGATGAAGAGCGAAGTGCGGCTCACTCGTCTGTTGTATCAGGTTCGGCCCACCAGAACGTTTGATCCGTCGGGTACGGCATCGGCGGGGCCGGGAGGGCAGGGTCCGGCTCAGGTCGGGCTCACCCGCGAATCACCGCGACTGTGACGCGTGTCCGGCCCAGTGCTCGTACTGCCAGGCCACGGTCTCGGCGGCGCCGTCGACGATCTTGTTCTGGTTGAACCCCAAGGGGCTCGCCAGGTAGACGCCCGGGGCTCCGCGACGGTTCGAGGTGAAGGCCACGATGCGGCAGTCCGGGGACCACGCCGGGTCCTTGTTCATGCCCTGGCCCTGGGTGATGCGGTTGTATTCGCCTGACGCGACGTCGAGGGTGAAGATGTCGAGGGTGTGGTCCCGGCCGGTGAAGGCGAGCACGTTGCGCCGTGGGTTCGGGCAGAAAGTCGGCGTCTGGTTGTGCGTGCCCTTGAAGGTGAGGCGCCGCTGCCCGGTGCCGTCGGCGTTCATGATCCAGATCTGTGGGTTGCCGTGGCGGGCGCTCACGAAGGCGACCTTGCCGTTGGGGTGGCACGTGGGGCTGACGTCGATGGCCCGGTTGTTGGTGAGGCGCCGGAGCCCCGAGCCGTCGAGGCTCGAGCTGTAGATCTCGGAGTTGCCGTCACGGGACGAGACGAAGAAGACCTTCCCGTTGCAGATCGCCGGGGCCATGTTGAGGCCGTTGCCCTCGAGGACCGGGCGCCCGCGGACCCCGGTGTGGGAGACGAACATGCCGGTGGGGGTCAGGCGGGTGAACCAGATGTTGTTGTCGGGGCCGAAGCTCGGGAGCATGGCGATGCCCTGGCCGTCGGTGACCCGGCGCGGTGCGTGGCCGTCCATGTCGGCGCACTTCACGTCTTTGCGCCCGGGCCCGATGCGCTCGGCCCACGCGAGGTGGGTGCCGAAGGGCCCGGGGATGCTCGTGATCTGAGCGAGGATCTTGTTTACGAAGTCGTGCATCCACCGGCGCAGCTCGGTCGGCGCACCACGGTAGGTCTCGGTCAGCACCGGCGCCGAGCCGCTGGCGAGGTGGAAGTACTTCATCTCGATGGTGAGGTTGTTGCCCGAGCCCTCGATGCGGCCCTTGATGACGCCGTTCGCCTGGAGACCGCCCCACCGGCCGCGGTCCATGCCCATGCCTTCGGACACGGTGTTGAAGTTGATCTGCGCCGGCCCGATGACGCGGTACCCGGGCATGAGATGGAAGTCCCGGCGGAGGATCTCGCCTGCTTCGGTGGGCGTGCCCCCGGTGCCGAGCAGGTCTGGGATGCCGATCCGGATGACGTTGCTCTCGATCGCGTCGACGTCCACGACGACGTCTTCCGGGAGCGGCGGCTCGTCGCCGGATTGCTGCTGGCCCCCGGCGGTCCCGGCGACGGCGACGGCCCCGCCGAGGACGAGGCTAACGAAGAGGGTCGTACCGAGGTGGCGGCGCTTGATTGGAATCATCACTGGTCTCGTCATCTTCATCTATCGCGGTGGCCGGAAGCCTACCGGAAACGAGGTTCCGAAGTAGCGGTCGCGCTCTCCTTCGGGCGGCTCCCGGAGCTGGGTGCCCCGAGCTTGATCCATACGCATGCGCACGGCGCTGTCGAAGTCGGCGTTACCCGACGTTCCGGCGATCGCGAAGCTGTCGATCTGTCCTGCCGGGGTCGTGTGCACGCGCACCGTCAACCGGAGGCCCCGGCGCTCCTGGTTGGTGATGGACGTCGGCATGTTGAAGCCACGACGGAATAGTCCGTAGAGGTAGGTCGCGTATCGGTCGCCGTCCTCGGCGCTGTGAGTGCCCTCGGCGACGCCGTCGGGGTCGCCCTCTTGCTCGGCCCGATTGGCGATCTGCGCGAGCTCGTCGGCGGTGGTGCCGATGCGGGCTACGAGGTCGTCGATGGAGTTTTCGGGGCCCGCGTCGGGTACGGCGACCCTCCGCGCTCCCCGACGAGCAACCATGCTCGGGCGTTCCGGGGCCGTCGTCCGGGCCTGGCGCTGTCGATTGGGAAGCTCGGAGGTATCGAACTGGCGGCCCAGCTTGATGAGTCGAGCCTCAACCCACTCGACCTCCGGGGGCGGCGCCGGGACAGGGATCACCAGTGGCTGCGTACCTTCGGCCATCGCCGGAGTGATCAGGGTCGCCAGGAAGAGCATCGTCCCGATGGAGCCGTACGCTGCAACCGCCACCACGGCCCCGACGAGGATGGCCAGGGGGCTCACCGGCCTTCGGTAGAAGAGAGAGTCGGGTTTGTGGTCCCCGGCATCCACATGCATCGGGTGGGTTTGATGCGGGAGCGTCACTCCGGCGATTCCGCTGGCGCCGGCGCCGTCTCGGCCGCCCCGCCCGTCGCGCTGGTCGAGGACAGGGGGTCGGTCACCAGGCCAAGCTTCTCGATGCCGAGGCGCCGGACCAGCGCCAATACGCGCACCACCTCGCCGTAGGGCACCGCCTCATCCGCCTGGACGAAGACCTGCGACTCTTCGGTCACCCGCTCGTCGGTCGTCAGCAGCTGCTCGAGCTGTTCCAGGGTCACCTCGTCCTCGAAGTAGAAGAGCCTCGAGGTAGGACCCCCGGGGGTCCGTTCTTCTTGGGGCACGGCCTGTACGCTGACCAGGGGAAGGTCTTCCTCGATCGGCATCTGGGGCGCGTCGGCGTTGGGCAGGTCGACGTCGACCCCGGTGGTGAGCATGGGCGCCGTCACCATGAAAATGATGAGCAGCACCAACATGACGTCCACCATGGGTGTCACGTTGATGTCGGCGAGGGGCGCGCGGTTACCCCCACCTCAGCTGGTGCTCATTCCCATCGTCGGGCCTCAGGCCGCCAGGAAGTGGCGTCGGACGATGTTGAGGTAGTCGCTCGAGAAGGCGTTGACCTCCGATTCGAGGACCGAGATCTTCCGGAGGAAGTAGTTGTAGGCCATGACCG
>JAFDCW010000309.1 GCA_019312705.1 Deltaproteobacteria bacterium | reverse complement strand
ACGAGCTCCGCCGCGATCGTGGCGGCCGAGAATATGTCCGCCCGGCGGTCGCAGTCGCCACCGGTCACTTGCTCCGGCGCGAGGTAGCTGAGCTTGCCTTGCGGATGCTCCGTCACGGCTCCGTCGAGAAGGCTGTCCTGAAGCTCGGCGAAGGCGATGCCGAAGTCTGCGAGCTTCACATCACCGTACTTCGACAAGAGCACGTTGGACGGGCTGATGTCTCGGTGCACCACCGAGAGCGGGGTGCCGTCCTCCTGGCAGGCTACGTGCACGGCGTGCAGCCCGGCTAAGAGCTGCCGCACGACGAAGATTGCGAGGGGAAGGTCGAGGCTGAGGCCCTCCCGGGTCAGGAATCGGGTGAAGCGCCCAAGATCGAGGCCTCGGATGTACTCGAGGGCAAGGTACGGTTGTCCGTCTTCTTCTCCGACGTCGAGGACCTCGACTACGTTTGGATGATGGATGAGCGCGCCGAGGTGGGACTCGGCCTCGAACATCGCGCGGGAGCCTGCCTGGGCGGCGATGTCGGGCAGCATGCGCTTGATGGCGACCAACCTCGGTTCGCCGACGGGCTGGGCTTGGCGCGCACGAAAGACCTCCGCCATGCCGCCGACGGCGAGACGATCCACGAGGGTATAGGGGCCAAAGGGCGAATTGGGGGACGGCGCCGGTGGAGTTCGCCGAGGGGGAGGCACGGCGTGATTCTACTCGTGCCGCGACCGTACACCAGTGACATATGTGTTCCGTTGTATAAGGAAGAACCCCATGGCCGACACCGATTCTCGTGCTGGACGCACCTACGCCGAACCCGCGGTCCTCGCTTGGCTCGAGGACCTGCACGCCCCCCACGATGCGGCTCTCGCCCAGGCGTTTGGGGCGAGCGAGTCCGAAAATCTCCCCGCGATCCAGGTCGGCCCCTCCGAGGGGCGGGCCCTCGAGCTCTTTCTCCGATTGAGCAATGCCCGCCGGGTGGTCGAAATTGGCACCCTGGCTGGCTATTCGACCCTTTGGATGGCGCGGGCGCTGCCCCCCGGCGGGCATCTCCATACCATCGAGGTGGACCCCCTGCACGCGGCCGTCGCCCGGCGCAATCTCGAGGCTGCGGGCTTCGGGGATCGCACGACCGTGCATGTCGGAGCAGCCCTCGACGTCCTGCCCCTCCTCGAGGGACAGGGGCCCTTCGATGCCGTTTTCATCGATGCCGACAAGGGGTGCTACGATCGATACGGTGCCTGGGCGGCCCGGAACCTCCGGTCGGGAGGACTGCTTCTGGGCGATAATGCCTTCTATTTCGGTAAGTTGCTCGATGGTTCGGCCGCGGCCGAGGCCATGCGCCGCTTCCACGAAGAGGCTGCAGCGGCCTTCACGACGGTATGCCTGCCGACCCCGGACGGACTCCTCCTGGGTATCCGCCATTAGGGACGAAGCGTGAGCATGCTCGTTCCTCGACGGCGTGCCGAAACAATCGTCTTGACCGTGGCGGGGAGCGCGGGAAGATGCCGCCGCCGGCAGGGTTGACCGAGTGAACTCCCGACCCTAGTCGCGCGCACGTCAGTAGAGGTTGAGCCAAGCTCGGGCCTCCTTTATAAGGCCGCAGCGCCTCCGCATCCGCGGACCGGGACCCGTCACCAAAACGACCCCATGCAGATATTCCCCCGTGAGCTGAACTACCTGCCGCTGATTGGCGCCCTCGGGGCTGCCATTGCTGGCGGTGTGGTGGTTTTCGTCTTCTGGTATTTCTTCTCTCCGAAGAATCTCCAGGTTGGTTACTCGCCAGAGCAGCCGATTAATTACAGTCATGCGCTTCACGCGGGCGACCTCGGCATCGACTGCCGTTACTGCCACGCGAACGTCGAGACATCGCAAGAAGCGATGATCCCCCCGACGCAGACGTGCATGGGCTGCCACGCGGTCGTCGAGGCTCCGACGGAGGCCGGGGCCGAAGAGCTTGCCAAGCTCCGCGGCTACTGGGAGCGAGGTGAGGCCATCCCCTGGGTGCGCGTTCACAAGCTCACCGAGACGGCGTACTTCGATCACAGCGCGCATCTGGCTTCTGGCGTTGGTTGCGTCAGTTGTCACGGTCGCGTCGACCAGATGGAAGTCGTCGGTGTGCGAGAGCCCCTCGCCATGGGGTGGTGCTTGGAGTGCCACCGCGATCCTGAGCCCTCCCTTCGCCCGCCCAGTCGTGTGACGGATATGGATTGGGAGCCCGGGGACGAAGCCGAAGCTGCACTCATTGCCGACATCAGCACGATCTCTCCCCCCGAACACTGCTCTGGGTGCCACCGATGACCCGCCGTAACGACTACCCGGTTGCCGAGGTTCCCGCCGTGCAGACTGGCAAAGCCAAGCCCATCTGGCGCAGCCTCGACGACAAGGGGCGTGCCCCCGAAGAGCGCGCGCGCCTCGCCGATACCGAAGCCCATGATGGCTCCTTCCTGAGCGCCGAGTCACTGACGCGTGGTCGCTCGTCCCAGGACGCGGCCCCGAAGGGGACCGACATCGGTCGCCGTGGCTTCCTCGCCGCGAGCACCGTAACCGCTGCCGCTGGGCTGCTCGAAGGCTGCATTCGCCGCCCCGAAGAGCACATTCTGCCCTATGGCGAGGCTCCCGAGCACGTCGTGCCCGGCGTACCGCTGCACTTTGCGACCGTGACCGAGCGCCTCGGCGACGCGATGGGCCTCCTGGTCACGAGCCACGAAGGCCGCCCGACCAAGGTCGAAGGCAACCCCAATCACCCATCGACGGGGCAGGGCGCTGCCGACGTCTGGTCGCAGGCGTCCCTGATGGACCTCTACGACCCGGACCGGTCGACCACGCCTGCGCGCTCCGAAGGGGGCACTCTGGTCGACGAGGCGTGGACCGCCGCCGAAGTGGCTCTCCGCGAGCGCCTCGACTCCCACCAGGGCGATGGTGGCGCCGGCCTCGTGGTGCTCGCACCGCCGAACTCGTCGCCTTCGTTCCGCCGTGCGCGCGGCCGCTTCCTCGACAAGTTCCCTCAGGCCAGCTTCCACACCTGGGGCTCGGTCACCGACGCGAACATGCGCGAGGGCGCCAGGATCGCCTTCGGACGACCCCTCAACGTGCACCATGATTTCCGTGGCTCTCGTGTCATCCTGAGCATCGACTCGGACTTCATGATGACCGAGCCGAATGCGCTGACGAACAGTTGGCGCTTCGCATTGGGTCGCCCCGCCTTGCGGCCGACCGATCCGATGAACCGACTCTACGTCGTCGAGCCCGGGCACTCCCTCACCGGTTCGAACGCGGATCACCGACTGCGTCTGCCTTCGAGCCAGATCGCGCGCTACCTCAAAGTCCTCGCGAAGCGCCTCGCGGTGGAGTCGGACGTCGACCTCGCGGACGTCGCTAGCGCCGTCAGCGACGTCAACGCCGACGGTATCCCCGAGGCGTGGATCGAAAAGGTCGCCGCCGAGTTGCTCGCGAACCGCCGCCACGCGGTCATCGTGGCGGGGCTTCGGCAGCCGCCCGCCGTGCACGCCCTCGTGCACGCCATCAACCGTGCCCTCGGCAACGACGGTGCGACCGTCATCTTCACCGGCGTCGCCGACGACGGTGGTGGGCCCGTGGGCGCCGTGCCGCCGGTGCCCCCGGCGCCCCCGGGTGCTGCAACAGCCCCCGCGGAGGCCTACTACAATACGCAGGTCAGCGAGCTCGCGGCCGCCATGACCGGCGCCCGGACGATGCTCATCCTCGGATCGAACCCCGTCTACGACGCGCCCGCCGACATCGGCTTCGCGGAGAAGCTCGGCTCCATCGACTTCTCCCTGCACGTCGGATCCCACCGGGACGAGACCGCTGCGGCGTCGAAGTGGCATGTGCCGATGGCCCATGAGCTCGAGTCGTGGGGCGACCTACGGTCCCGCGATGGCACGTACGCCGTTCAGCAGCCCCTCATTGCGCCGCTGCATGGGGGCCGGAGCACCCTCGAGATCCTCGGATTCGCCGCCGGCGACGAAGACCCCAAGGGCCACTCTCAGGTGCAGTCGACCTTCAGTGAGGTCTTCGCCCGGGGGACGAGTTCCTCCGAGGCGTGGCGCACGGCACTGCACGCGGGCGTGCTCGCGGGCAGCACCCGCCGTCCCGAACCACCTCAACCCCTCGACACGGTGGCCATCGCTTTGGCAGTCCGCGGCATGGCCGAAGTGCCCATGCCGACCTCGGACGCTCTCGAGGTCGCATTTGTCCCTTGCAGCAAGATGCTCGACGGCGGTCGCGCCAACAACGTCTGGCTCCAAGAGCTGCCCGACAACATGAGCAAGCTCGTGTGGGACAACGCGGCTCTGGTGTCGCCGGCGACGGCGACGCAGCTGGGCCTGTCGGACCGCGATGTCATTCGTCTCGAGGCTGACGGTAGTCCCGCGGTCGAGGCTGCGGTGCACATCCTCCCGGGCGTCGCAGACAACGTCGTCGTTGCTCCCCTCGGCTGGGGGCGTCACGCCGCAGGCCGCTACGGCAATGGCCAGGGCTTCGACTTCGGGCCCCTGCGTACGACCGAGGCTCTCTGGCATCGCAGCGGCGTTCGCGTCACGCGGACCGGCGACGACTGGTTCCTCGCGCGCACGCAGGAACACGGCACGATGCACGGTCGGCCGATCGCCATCGACGGCACCCTCGAGGAGTACCAGGAGACCCCGGACTTCCCGCAGTACCGCGCGGTCGAAATGGACATTCCGCCGCTCTGGGACACCGTCGACTACGACGGTCAGTACAAGTGGGGCATGAGCATCGACCTGACCGCGTGCACTGGCTGCAACGCCTGCGTGATCGCTTGCCAGGCCGAGAACAACATTCCGTCGGTCGGCAAGGGCATGGTCGCCCGCGGCCGCGAGATGTACTGGATTCGTCTCGACCGGTACTTCGTCGGCGAAGACGTCAACGAGCCCCAGGTCGCATTCCAGCCCATCGGCTGTCAGCAGTGCGAAGAGGCGCCCTGCGAAAACGTCTGCCCGGTCAACGCCACGGCCCACAGCCCCGAGGGGCTGAACGACATGGCCTACAACCGGTGCATCGGCACCCGGTACTGCGCAAACAACTGCCCGTACAAGGTTCGGCGCTTCAACTACCTCAACTACCACGAGTACCTCGAGGACCCGAACAACGCCCGGAGCATGGATGTGAACATCCCCGCGACGCGGCAGATGTCCTACAACCCGAACGTGACCGTGCGTATGCGCGGCGTCATGGAGAAGTGCAGCTACTGCGTGCAGCGTCTCCAAGAGGCCAAGATCGCCAGCCGCCGCGACGACCGGCCCATCGCCGAAGGCACCGTACGCGCCGCCTGTCAGGAAACCTGCCCGACGAAGGCCATCGTCTTCGGCTGCCTCAACGGCTACCCCTACGTGGTCCGCAAGGGTTCTGCTCTGGTCGGCAAGACTGCCGATGAGATCGCCCGCGACTACGGCCTCCGCGAGGTGCGCATCGAGCGCGAAACCGTCGTCCCCGACTCCGAGCACCGCGTCGCCGTGCAAGAGGTCGACTCCATCGAAGAGAACGACGCGTTCCTCACCGGGCAGATCAAGTACACCGTGTACTCGGCGAGCCGACTTCCCCAGCTTCAATCGCACGACCGGCACTACAAGTTGCTAGTCGAACTCGGCGTCCGTCCGAGGACTACCTTCCTCGGGCGCATCCGTAATCCGAACTCGGAGATGGTCTGATGAGCGCCCACGAGCCCATCGAAGGCATTGGCGAGAGTCACCTCCTGCCGCCGAACATGACGTTCAACGACGTCACGGAAGCGGTCGCGCGGGTCACCGAAAACAAGGCGCCCCGCGGCTGGTGGATCCTCTTCATCGGAGCTCTGGGCTTCCTCGCCATACTGAACGTAGCCCTCGGCTACCTGCTCGCCACCGGCGTCGGGTCTTGGGGCAACAACAGCCCGGTTGCCTGGGCCTGGGACATCACCAACTTCGTTTGGTGGATCGGCATCGGTCACGCAGGCACGCTCATCAGCGCCATCCTCTTCCTCTTCCGGCAGAAGTGGCGCACGAGTATCAACCGCTTCGCAGAGGCCATGACCATCTTCGCGGTCATGTGCGCGGGCATCTTC
>JAFDCW010000308.1 GCA_019312705.1 Deltaproteobacteria bacterium | reverse complement strand
CCTTCTGTCGGCTCTTGCCACACAGGTCGCAACGATATGCCATGATCTTCCTATCCCGACTCGGGGGCCGAGCGTGTAGCACCCACAGAAGCGGACCGCAAGACACGCATGGCCCAAGAAAACCGAGAGAACGGAGAGAGCGAGGAGAGCGGGGACATTCCCGAGCCCTCCCCGAGCGCAGCGCGGCGCCCGTTATCAAGGCGGAAGACGGCGGCTTGGGGCCTCTCTTTGGCGCTCCTGGCAGCCATCGGCCTCATGGTAGCGGTCTCCTGGCCCCTCGGAGCCCCGCCGCCGGGGTCCCCAGGAGGCGACGGCGGAACCCATGCGGCGGCTCCGGCCCCGGCCACCGGCACGGGCTCCCTCGACGTCGAGGTCATCGACGAGGGGGGAGAGCCGATCGTCGGGGCTCGCCTGACCCTCAGAATACGCCCGGTAGCCGGAGCGGACCTCCCGGACCTCCCGTCGCCCCCTGGGGCCGCCGATATCATCCTCCGGGGCGTCACCGACGATGCAGGACACGCGCACTTCGAAAACCTGCCCCCGGGACGAGGCTCCCTCTTGGCCCGGGCCGAGGGACGAGCTCGAGGGCATCTGCGAGTCAGTCTGCAAGAAACCGAAGATGAAGCCGAAGATGAAGCCGGGTCCGCGACGCCACGGGTCCAGGTCGCCCTCGGCCCGGCCCTCCGCCTCGAAGGACGGGTCCTCGACGAGACGGGGGCCCCGGTCCCCGGCGCCGAGGTCGAGGTACGGCCGGGGGCTCGAGAAGACATCGGAGATATCTCCGCATGGGCAGGAGATGGCGAAGACGACCCGCCGTGGACCACTCATAGCGACGAGGCCGGAGATTTCGCTTTCGACGATCTGATCGAGGGTGCCCAGACGGTCACCGTGAGCGCCGACGGATTCGACCGCATCGCCCGACGAGTCAGCCCACGCCGAGGCTCCGACGGGGAGCCCCTCAGAATCGTCCTTCGCCGCACGGCCGTCATCATGGGCCACGTATCGGGAAGTGACGGCGAGGGCGCAGCCGGAGCCCAGGTGGTGCTCGCCGGCAGCGGAGTATGGCCTCCACGGAGCACCGAGACCGACTCCGACGGCGCATACCGCTTTTCGGGGGTACCCGAGGGCATCTACGAAGTGCGCGCCGGCCGCGGCGATGAGGTCGCCGCCCCCCGGGAAGGCCTGCTTCTCGCCCCGGGGGATCAAGCCCTCGTCAACCTCGCCCTCGAAGCCGGGGCCACCCTCGAAGGCCTCGTCGTCGCCGAAGGGTCCGGGGCACCGATCCCCGATGCCGAAGTAATCATCGGCGAAGATGCCCTGTCCTTTGCTCCCCGCGCCGTGAAGACGGCCGCCGATGGCTCGTTCCGCATTGGCGGCCTCCGCCCCCTCCCCCACCGGGTCAACGTCTTCGCCGAGGCCTACGTATCCGCCGGAGAAGCCATGCACGTGCCCGGCGGCGCGCCCCTCCGCCTCGTCCTCGAGCCCGCCGCGACGGTTTCCGGGCGGGTCGTCGACGCCCTCGGACACCCCGTCGTCGGCGCTGTGATCGAAGTGGTCGGCACCACCCGGAGCGGCGCCCCCGTCGCCGTCACCGCGGGGGATGCTTCGTTTCAGGCAGCCCACGCCCACGCCCTCGAAGAGGGCCCCGGCTCCGTGGGTGAAGGAGGCGAACTCGGCGTGACCCTCGGCGCCGTGCCCCTGATCCCCCTCACCCCGACGGCTGCAGCGCCACGGCCCCCGCCGCCGTCCGTGCCAATCCTTGGCGGATCCGGCAACGCCGACGATCCCGACGATCCCGTATCGTCGGGGCCGGCCGTCGCCATGTTCGTGACGGACGAGACCGGTGCATTTCAGGTAAGCGGACTGCCTGCGGGGCGGTACGAGGTGGTAGGCCGACACCCGGATCACGCCCCCGGGGTCAGTGACCCCTTCGCCCTCGCGCCGGGGCAAGAGGTGACCGAGATCCAGGTCGAGCTGCCAGCCGGCGCCGCGGTCGACGGCCGCGTAGTCGATCGCCGGGGCTTTCCCATCGCTGACGTCCGAGTCGAGATGCACTGCGAGCGAGAGCGATTCCCGCGCTGGGCCCTCGCCGCCGCCGACGGGACCTTTGTCTTCACCGGGGCCCTCGATCGGTGTGTCTTCAGCGCCTACCCAGCCGAGCTGCCGGCTGCCCGGGTGAGCCTCGTCGCCATCGGCGGAGAAGTCCTCCCCGTCGAACTCGCTCTCGAAGACGAGGTGGTGACCCTCTATGCACGTATCGTAGACGATGCAGAGTTTCCCGTCGCAGGTGCGCGCCTCACCCTCCGGTCCCTCCGCCCCGACGCTCCGGCCCGGCGAACAGCCTTCTCGAACGACGACGGCACCGTCACCATCGGAGGCCTGCCGGCCCCCCCCTGGCGGGTCCTCGTCGACCAAGAAGGCTTCGCGATCGAGAGCGTCGACATCCGCAGTCGAGAGAGCGGCGGTGCCGGCGGCGGCCCTCCCGGAGCCACCGAGGAGCACCAGGTAGCCCTCCGCCCGTCCGCATCGATCATCGGCCGCATCGTTGATGGATGGGACGACCGCCCCCTCGCCGGCGCCCCCGTCGAGGTCCGCCGGGGCGATGGTACGCGCCTCGGTGAGGACGTCACCGACGACGAAGGGATCTTCGAACTTTCACGTGTACCCGTTGGAAATTACATACTTCATGCCGAATTCCCGGGGCTGCTCCCGCACGATCGAAGGGTGAGGTTGGTACCGCGGCGGCCCTCCATCGAAGACCTGGATCTCGAGGACATCGCCCTGTCGCCCGGAGGATCGGTGCGCGGCGACGTCGTCGATGGCCTCGGGGCACCGGTCGCCGGCGCCGAGGTTGCGGCCGCCGCCGCCGGCTCCCGCCCGGCCTGGGACGAGAGCGTTCGCACCGACGCCGCCGGCTCGTTTGTCATCGCCGGCCTCGCTCCCGGCGAGACCACCCTCTGGGCACGGCACCCGGGGGCCGGCGCGTCTAACGCCGCCACGGTCCGTGTGCGGCCCCGGGAGGAAAGCCCCGCCCCAACGGTGCGCCTGCCCGAGCGCTTCGACGCCGAGCGCTCAGCGACGGGCGAAGGCGCGACCCGTCAGCACACCGGGGTCGCCGTGCGCCTTCGGGATGCCCGGGGCCGAGTGCTCATCGCCGCGGTGCTTCCCCAAACCTACGCCGAGGGCATGGGCCTCCGGCCCCGAGATGTGCTGCTCACCGTGGACGGCGAAGCGGTTTCGAGCGCCGCCCAGGGCCAAACTCTGCTCCGGGGCCCCCCGGGCACCGAGGCCCTGGTGGAGGTGCGTCGGCGGCGCGATACGCTGCTCCTCGCGATCACTCGCGAGGCGTACCAAGACTGACGCGCGCCACTGTCAGGTCTTCCAGCGCTTCGTGAAGGCGCCGAGCAGCCCGAAGAAGGCTTTCATGCGCTCGACGAGGCCGCCACCGCCGCGCAGCACCGCCATGTGGCGCCCGATCCCGGTCAACCCGTCGGTGTACGGATGCCACCACATCTCGCGCTTTCCCCGGGCCCGGTCGATGATGACGGCCCGCGGGCGGGTCAGCGTATCGAGGGCGTGAGGGGAGTTCGTTACGCCGAAGCCGCTCGCCCCGACGCCGGTCCAGGGCAGCGAGGGGATGGCCCCCGTGAAACCGTGGTTGTTCACCATGACCACACCGGCCTTCAGCTGCCGCGCGACCTCCTCACCTCGGCGCACGTCCTTCGTCCACACCGAGGCGGTCAGGCCGTACTTGCTGCCGTTGGCCGCCGCAATGGCCGCGGCAACATCGGGCACGTCGACCACCGGCACCATCGGACCGAAGGTCTCTTCCTCGAGGGCCGCGGCGCCCGCCGGAACGCCGGAGAGCACCGTCGGGGCGTACCAGAAGCCAGGCTTGTCGAGGCGCTCGCCTCCGGCCAGGACCACCGCCCCGGCTGCCTTCGCCGAATCGACGTGCCCTTCCACGATATCGAGCTGAGCGGCGTTCGCCAGAGGCCCGATGTCCCGACCCGGGACGAGCTCCCGGGCCAGTTCGGCGAGGCGCGTCCGGAGGGCCGGTGCGACCTTCGGGGTTGCGTAGACCCGCTCGATGGCGGCGCAATTCTGCCCCGCATTGGCGAAGGCGCCCCAGCTGATGCCCCGGGCGGCGCGCTCGACGTCGGCGTCATCGAGGACGATGGCGGGGTCCTTGCCGCCGAGTTCGAGGGAGACCGGGACCAGGGCCTCGGCGGCGGCGTGGGCGACCTTCTTCCCGGTCGCGACGCTCCCGGTGAACACGACCGCGTCGACGCCGGAGTCCACCAGCGCGGCGCCCACGGCACCGCCCCCCTGGGCAACGATCACGAGGTCCTCTCCGAAGACCTCAGCGCAGGCTTCGCCGAGGATCGCCGCACACCGAGGCGCGTATTCGGAGGGCTTGAGGATCACACCGTTGCCCGCGAGCAGCGCCGGGAAGAGCGTCCTCAAAGGCAGAGCCACCGGAAAGTTCCACGGCGTGATCAAACCGATGACACCCCGCGGCACGCGCTCGACGATCGCGTACTTACCGGGATAGTCGATGGCCGATAGCGACGGCTCGGAGGCACTGAGCAAGAGGGGCCCCTCGTCCCCCCAATAGCTCGCGAGGTCCGCCGTCGGCACCACCTCGTGCAGCCAGGCCTCGGGCTCGGGCTTGCCGACCTCGGCCATGAGCGCCTTCACCAGCGCATCACCGCGACGGAGGATCGCAACCTTGAGCTTGCGCAGGAGCGCCGCCCGCTGTTCGACCGTGCGCTTGGCGTATTCGCCCTGAGCAACCCGGCACCGGGCGACGAGTTCCGAGACCGCAGGCGCCGGGGTGACGGCGATTTCCGGCAGGGGCTTTCCATCCGCGGGGCAGACCCCGCGAATGAAGCCGTCTGCGATCAGAGCTACCTGGCCTTGATCGCGCGATGCGGCCGCCGGGGCGGGCGCGTTGTCTTGTTGGACGTCGGTCACGGCGCCACGCTCGCCGAGGGCCGGGCCCGCGTCAAGGGGCTGCGACGCGCCAACGTCCGCCGGCCGAGGTAACCCGACCGTCGCCTTCGAGTTTGATGAGGTGTGCCTCGGTCGCCAGGGCGGCTATCGGGTGAACCGCCGGCGGCGCATCGTCGTAGGCCACGGGTACCAGCTCCCCCGGGCTGCACCAGTCGTCCTCTGCCCCCCTCTCGCCCAGCGACCGGAGGGCCTCGAAAACCTTGTGCTCACGCATCAAGCGGTGACTCACGTATTGCTCGACCTTGGCCGCGACCGCGTGGATCGGCCCTCCGTGGGCGGGCAGCAGCATCGATGGCTCCCGGTCGGCTATGGCCCGGAGCGACTCGAGGTAGACCGCCATGTCCCCATCGGTCGGCTCGATGAGGATGGTCCCGACCCCCGCCACCATGTCCCCGGCGATCATGGCGCCGGAGCGCGTGTCGACGAAACACAGGTGTCCCGGAGCGTGGCCGGGGGTATGCACCGCCTCGAGGACCATCTCACCGGGGGCGCCGAGGGCAATGCGCTCGCCGTGTTCGAGCAGGCGATCGAAGGGGACGAGGCCCCGGAGGCGCTCGGCCGTGAGAGCGTGCCCGAAGAGCGGCAGTCCGAGGCGCTCTTTGAGAGCGACCGCCCCGCCGATGTGATCGATGTGGTGGTGGGTCGCGAGGATCGCCACCACCTCACCGCCCGCGGCGCGCCGCGCCTCGACCAACTCGACGACCCGGTCGATTTCCTCTGGATACGGTGACGCCGGCTCGACCAAAACGGCTTCCGAGTCACCGACCAGGAAACAGTTCGTATGAGTCGCCGGAGGAAGCGTGGGGCTGCGCAGCGGCAGCATCACGAGCCCCGGGACCACCTCGACCGGCGCAGGGGCCGGCGCCGCCACCGGATCACGGTCGACACCGTCCTCGGCCTCGTCGGCGCTCACTCGTCGCCGTCGAAGCGCGGAGTGCGCGGCGCCCGCGGGATCACCGGGACAGCGGGGCTCGACGCCGCCGGCGGCACGGCTCCGGGGATCATGGAGGCGCGGCGCCCCGGGAGGATCGACGGAGACCGCCCCTCGGTTGCTTTACCGGG
>JAFDCW010001078.1 GCA_019312705.1 Deltaproteobacteria bacterium | reverse complement strand
CGCTGACGTCCGACCAGATTCACGCCGCGGCCCGACAATGGTTGCGTCCCGGAGACGTCCCGGTGGTCGTCGCCGGCGATTTGAATACGATCAAACCGCGTCGAAACTTGGACCAGTTTGGTCAGGTCCGAATTTTCACTTTCCAGTTCGAAGACGACTGACGTTAGCTTGGCCGCTCGGAAGCTCGAGCGCCGACGTGGCCCTGACCCTCGGCGCGGTCACCCCTACCACGCGGCGAGCACGTCGGGGTCGTGGAGGTGGGTCGGCCGGACGTTCTTGAGGGCGGCGGCCATGATCGAGCGGACGCTCGGGTTGCCCTTTTCGAGCTCGTTCAGAAGCGCCTTCATCCGGTCGCGTTGGAGTCCGTCCCGCGAGCCACAGAGGTTGCAGGGGATGACCGGGAAGTCGATCTCGGTCGCGAAGGCCGCGATGTCGGCCTCGGCGCATTCGACGAGGGGCCGGATCACCTCGAAGCTCCCGTCGTTGGTCGTGTACTTCGGCGGCATCGACTGCATGCGCCCGGAGAAGAAGAGGTTCATCAAGAACGTCTCGAGCGCGTCGTCGCGGTGATGGCCGAGCGCGAGCTTATTGCATCCGAGGCGTTCCGCAGCTCCGCTCCACAGCCCTACCGGATTGATCGCGTGGTGACGAAAGTGCGTATTTCGTGGAAAGGATGATCGGCCAACTTCCCGGGCCCCGGTTGGCTTCATGCGAGCTATCCGCCCGCGTCGATGTCCTTCAAGCAGAGCCGAGCTCGCCCGAGCGCATCAATTGTATTGTCGAGGTCCGCGAAGTGAGCGGCTTGCACGAGCATCCGCGACCAGGATTTACGCTTTTCGACGAGGTCCATGGCGTCGTTGTAGCGCCTTTTGGGGCTCTTTGGGAGCGGACTTCGGTGACCCGGACCGAGCCGCCGGTGCATGGGCTTCAGAGCCCGGCGGTGACCCCGAGGGTGATGGTGTCCTGAGACCGCGCATTGGGCACCCAGGCGCCGGTCGCCGGGTCCTGGGGGACGGCGCCGCGGAAAAACGTGTCTTGGTCCGGGGCTGGGCCCCCGAGGTCCGCCGACGTTGCCGTCTGGTCGTGGCGGTACTCGAGGAAGACCGCGATGTACTCCAGAGGAATGAGCTGGACGGTGACCGTCGTCGAGGCCATCAGGGGGGAGCTGGACGGTGACCGTCGTCGAGGCCATCAGCGGGGTCGTCGTCCAGAAGATCCGCGCCGCCGGGGCATCGTTCGGGGCGCGGTCCAAGAAGACGTCTTGCCGCAGGGTCAAGGCGAGCCAGTCAGTCGGCTGCCCCCGCACGTAGCCGGCCGTCCCGAACCACCACCCGGCGTCGCTCCCGGAGTAGGGCTCGAAGCCTCCGTCGACGTGGAGGGCGAGGCTGAGCCACGGCGAAACCTCCGCGGCCGCCCAGGCGTCGAAGAGATTGCGCCAGTTGCCGCCCTCACGCTCGACGCCGCCGAAGTAGAGCACCTGCGCGCTCAGGTCTTCGGAGGTGAATCCGACCCACCCCGCGACCGACTTCTCGGCGTTGTTGTCGAGGATGTTGTTCCAGCCGTTGTAGACGGCGACGTGGGCGCTCACGTTCTCCGAAAGCGCCGACGCGACGTGGAGACCCAGGTGGTAGAACGGCAGGCCCATGAAGAGGTTCGACCGGGACCAGTTCCAGTTGCTGTGTACGTCGATCGATTCGATGCCCACCGGAGAGAGGAACACCCCAGCCTCGATAGCCACGCCTGCGAGGAGGGGGGCGTTCCATCCGAGGTAGGCTTCTTGAATGAAGCGGTAGGTCGCGGCGCTGCTCGCTCCGGGGTGCGTCCCCACTGGAGCGAGAGCTTCAGGTAGACGCGGTCGAACGAGATGTGCGTTGCCAGGTTGGCGTTCTCGAGGCTGAAGGTCGCGTGGCGGTTGTCGAAGCCGCGGAAGGCGATGAGGCCGTTGTCGGGCTCGGCGAAGGACCAGGTGAAGCTCGTCTCGACGTAGCCGCCAAACTTCGCCTCGAGGGTCGGCCCCCCGTCGCCGACCGGCGCCGACACCCGCGGCGCATTCGGCATCTCTTCGTCGAACTCGACGCCTTCGGTCTGGCCTTCGGGGTGTTCTTGAGCCGCGGCCCCGGGCGGGGCGACGAAGACGGCCACCAGTGACGCAGGGAGCAGGGCGAATCTCAGGAGAGGCTCGAGACCCGCCGCTCCGACGCGCCTAGGCCGCTGCACCCCGTTCGTCACCCATTGCGCTCTCATTTCGCACTGCTTGGTCGTCTTCCTCTTCCGAGTCCACCACCAAATTCGCAGCGAGCATTCCCCTCGCCAGTGCATCGCGCAATCGCCACCCCCCGCCACGGCTCCGGTCTCCTAGGCGTGAGAGGAATTGCATTTCCCCATCGGTGATCGCGGCTCTCTTTCATGTGAAGCGTTGGTTTGTCCGTATCGTGGTCCGTGCGTGCCGCTGGATCGGAGTGCTATCGAGGGGCGTCGAGCAAGCTCCTGTGATACCCGTGCGGAGTTGATCCGGTTTTGGTGGACGCCTGCCGGTGAATCCGCTTAGCGAAGATTAGTGAAGCATTGTCGACTCCGCGCGTCCGTCGCTGCCACATTGGGCCAGTCGTCGCCTCGATGACGCGAGAGAGCCAAGCGCCCCGAAGCCACTAGGACAGCCACATGATCAGCCTTCTCCGCAACTCTCTGACGCGTCTCTCTCTCTTGCTCTCTTTCTTGCTGCTCGCTCTTAGCGCCTGCGGGGGCACCAGCCGCAGCTTCGTCGTCCTCGAGCGGGAAAATGCCGGGGACATCATGGAGGCGATCCATCAGGCGTCTCTGGCACGCGGTTTCGACTCGCGACTCCGTGAAGAACGGCAAGTCACCTTTTACCTCGACCGCGAGCTCGGCACCCGCGTCACCTTCCAGGTCAAGCGCCGGGGAGTCGTCCTCGTCGTTCGCGCCGCCGAGGGAGAGGACGTCCCGCAGGCGCAGACCGACGGCGAGCTCCTCCGCGCCGAGACCGTGGGACGCGAGATCATGACCGAGGCCCGGGTCGTCTTTGCGGACCTCGAACGCGAGCGCTACGCCGAGGTGGAAGCGGAGCGAGTTCGAGAAGAACAAGCAGAACAAGCAGAACAAGAGGTGGAGCAGCGCTCCCCCCAGCAACAGGCAGACTTCGACGCCTTCATGGCGAATCACAACGAGCGACGGCAGGGTCGTCTCTCGGAGGGCGAAAGCGACACCGACGATTCTGGGGGCGGCGGCGGTTCGGGCATGAGCTGCTGCGTCAACGGCGCGTTCTACGAATGCCCGAGCGCCGGTGCGGCGGACCAGTGTGTTGGCCGGTTCACCCGATGTGTCAGCCAATGCGGCGGCGATTGCTTTGAGCAATGCCTACAGACCGACCCACCGGACCCCTCCGCCTGCTCGAGGGCGCCGGGGCGGGACGGGGAGTGTTGATTCAGTCGTAGCAGCCCGAGACGCGTAGGGGCCCCCAACCGTCGTTCGCGACGAGCGATGTTCATCGACGGCGGCGGCCGAAATGGCCCCGGCACCCTCGCAGCCCGATCCCACGACCGCGGGTCTCCGTACTTTTGCGGTGAAAACCGACGAAAGCCCATGCAGTCCCCGCACCCCCCAGTGCGCCCCCTCTCCCGACTCCTCGGCGTCCCCCCAGAAAAGCTCCGGCCCGTCCTGCGCCTCGCCCTCGTCTACGGAGCCGTCGGCGGCGCGGTCGCAATTGGCGATGCGACGGTC
>JAFDCW010000307.1 GCA_019312705.1 Deltaproteobacteria bacterium | reverse complement strand
GGTGTTTTTTCACAGACCCCTCCTCCTCCCGGACCAGGTCGTCGAGGGGAATAGTTGCGACGCGCCTAGGCCGGCGTGGTGACGCGACGGACCGCTTCGTCCGAGCGGTCGCGCTGGCGGCTCGCGGCCGTGCCATCAGAGCGCCGCGCGCTCCATCTCCAACCCAACCCGGTGATCGTCGCCGACGTGCTTCCGAGAGAATGCGACGTGCCTTTTTGCGAGGATGGGGTGGCGACCCGCGATGAGGGCATCGCGGCCGCGGGTGACGAAGTCGATAGCCTCTCGGATCTCTCCATGGTCGACCATCTGATAGGCGATGCCGAGCCAAAGATTGGCGGCGACCTTCGGCTTCTTCTCCGCGAGGCCCTCGGCGATGGTGGCGCCCATGCGGCACACCTCGACTGTCTTGTCGTCGATCTCTCGCCAGCGGTTGACGGCCCATTGGTACCGCTTCTCCGCCAGGCAGATATCGGTGACGAGCTCCCAGTGTTGGTCCAGCTCGAGCTTTCTCCGGATGTCATTCCGCCTCGAGAAGGGCACGTGGTCGCGCATCAGCATCCAGTGGTCGATTGACGGCTCGGCCAGGAAAATCGCTTCGGCCCAGCGGCTGCGGGAGCCGGGTTCCCGCCGCTGGCCCTCCGCGTGCCGGAGGAGCCACCGAAACACCGGGAGCAGCAGCTCGCAATCGTCGCGGCTCTGGTAGCGCAGCCGGCGCTCGAGGCTGTGGTACGCGTGGTCGAGGTAGCCGTGGTCGGTGAATAGGGCTGCGAGCTCGGCGAGCTCTGCCCCGTCGTCACCCTCCTCGAGGACTTTCCGGGCTTCGTCCGGGCGGTGAGCGTTCAGCAGGGCGCGGGTGAGCCCGGGCCGGTCTCCTGCACGCCGGAGTTTGTCGACCTGTGCGGTGTCGTCGGCCTGGCCCCGGAGCCGGAGCGCTAGCCGGCCGAGCATCTCACGAGCCTCCTCGGTGGTGGCCCCGGCGAGGCGGGACTCCACACCCTCGGCGAGCTGGAGGCGTTCCTCTGATGTGGTCTGGTTCGCGAGCAGGGCGCGTCCCTCGTGGCCGAGTCCCCAGGGGGCGCCGAGGATGGTCTGGTCGACAATGGCGTCGAGGACCTCTCTGCGGCTGCCTTGGTCGGCCCGACCGAGGCACACTTCGAGGCCTTCCATGCAACGGTCGACCGAGATGCCGACCTCGGACTCGTCCTCGCAGATCTGGTCGAGGCGGTTCAGGATGCCGGTAGACACGGTCGAGAAGGCGGCGAGGGCCGCCTCCGTTTCTCCGTGTTCGAGGTGATGAAACCCCAGATCCGCCATGTCTTCCATCTGTGGGGCCAGGGCCATGGACTCGCGCCAGCCGCCCCTCATCGCCGGTTGGAAGGCGACGTCAATCTGCTCCGTGAGCTGTGCCGTGTCGACGCGCTGGCCGCGACCCGGCGGCGGCGTGTCGATCATCGCGACGAGGGCGTAGTCGCGGTGGACCATGCGCTCGACCAGGCCGATGAGTTCCTCCCGGCTCCACTTGTCGAGCTTGTCTCGGACGCTTTCCATCCGCGGAGAGTATCCCTTGCGCTCGTCTGCGGGTCGCGCGATCGTCGCGCCACCCGCGACTATGGCACCCAGCGACGCGCGCCTGGGTCCCAGACGCCGGTCTCGCTGCCGAGCACCGGATCGATGAAGTTCGCCGCGGCGTCGAACACTTCAGTGAGGGCGGCCCATTCCAATCCGGCGTCGTCTCTGATCTTCTTGTACCGATCCGCCCACTCGCACGGTGGAGCAGGCAGCTTGGCCGGAACGTCGTGGGTGTCGCGAAAGAGGAAGGTAGCGTCTATCGCTGCTCGGAGTGCCGACGCCCGGAAGGTTCCCGTTTGTGACAGCAGGCAGATGTCAGGGAGGTCGCGAACACGTGAGTTGGGAGTCTTCCTCGGCAACGTCATCGCATGAAGTTTCTCGGCGACGTGGGTGCTGCGGGGATATAGGCCTTTTACAAAGGACATGAACTCAGACGAGTCCACGATGTCTGGGGGTGCGGTGACCACGTCCGCCCCGTCTCCCGCGACGCCCGGGTGCTTCGCACGACTTACCTCGAACGTGAAGAAGTCGCCCTCATCGAGACGGCCCGCAGCCTGAAGGCGTTGAAGGAGCTTGTTCGGGTTGCCCTCGAGTCGCAGATCGATGTCCTTCGTGGCGCGAGCACGCGAGAGGCGCATCTCCAGCGCAACCCCTCCTTTGACCATGATCGCATCGCCGAACTCCAAGACGAGACGCACGATGAAACGGTCGTACACGACGGTGTTGCGGATTCGCTCGAAGGTGAGCCCCGTCTTGTCTTCAAAAAAAGAGATTCGTGCTGGCGTTTGGTTGACGTCCCGCCGATGCGGTGGTCTGCCATGAGGGGGTTGTATGCACCGGAAGGGGGAGGGCGAGCGGGTGGGCGGGCCCTCAACCCGCGCGCCTCCCCTTCACCGCCCCTGCAACACCTCGCCCTCGTCGAGGTCCACCTCGACTTGCAGCTTCCACTTGCCCCCGTTGCGCTCTGCCCGGACCACGGCGGACGGGGCGCCCTTCCGGCGTAGTATGCGCTGCAGGGTGCGCGCGAGGCCGCGGGCGCGTCGGGTCTCGGCGTCGCTCGGCCGGGGTGCCGCCGTCAGCCGTTTGGTCTCGTTGCGCAGGTGGGCAACGGTCATCTCGCTGATGCGCTTGCCGCCGATGATCGCGTTGCTGCTGGCCAGCCTCATCGCCACGTCTGCCGCCGGCGTCATCGCGGTGTAGCGCACCAGCGCGTAGCCCAGTTCGACCCCGAGGTGGAGGGCTAGGGCCTTGGGATAGGCCTCGGTCACGGCGATGAGCTTCATCGCTTGCACCCCGCTCATGATCTTGCGCCCCTTTAGCAGCGCGTCGAAGCTGTTGAAGCCGAGGCCCGCATAGACGCGCTTCTGCGACAGCCGCTGCAGCGACACCCCAATCTCGTAGAAGTCCTGGGCGATGCGCTTACGCCGCACCGCGATGTCGGCGATGAGCTCCTCGCCGACGCGCCGCCTCCCCGCGGCGGTGGAGGGGAGAGTAGGGAGGAGGAGCCGCGGGCCGATCCGGAGGGGCATGCGAGGCGAATAAGGGCGGTTTGGGCTCATTTCGGGATTGTTTCGGGCTGGAGCTAAGTGGCGGGAACTACTGAGAACGCGGGGCAAAACACTAAGTGCTTAGGGCGGCGGAGGGAAGGGTTGCTGTTTGGGGAGGGTGTGGGGGGCGGGGTGACGCACCCGTCCCGCAGCGCGAAGTTGAGCAGGAGGTGCCATCGAATAGGCGACGACTGCTCCGCCTCGGCCGGTGAGGAAACCGCGGTACCGGACCTGCGGCCCTGACGCGTTCGCGGCGCCGGGAGACGGCCGCCTGGAGCGCCACCGGTGGGTCCCTGGGGACCGGTGGAATCGGTGGAACTCGGACCCTTCACCCTCGGTGGCGACACCCTGTGAGTTGCATAGTGGAGGCTCCGGGAGTCGAACCGCACCGGGGCGCAGTGCCCGCACTGCGGCGAACCAATATAGGACCAGGGCCACCTGACATTGGCACCGCGACGATGGTGTGCCATCCCCCTTTCGACGGACGGTAGCCTGTGCCGGGTCCCGCCAGCACGCTGTGACACCATCACGACCGACAGCGGCCGCCTCTCCGTGGACATCCTCGACGGCGACGGGTTCTTAGACGGCGCCCGGCTCACGCTCACCATCGAAGCGAGCGCCGACTTCATCGACGCCGGGTTCTCCTGCGACGTCGTAAGCACCTAAGAGCTCGAGCGCGTCGGGCGCGACTAGCTCGGTGCGGTACCGATCGCATCGATGATGCTGGTGGCGTGGAGCCGTCCGGCTAGGTTGGGTGGGCTGGCTATGGGGGGGGGCGGGGGCTGTTGGCGAGGGGAGGCCGGGCACGCCCGCGGAGGGGTGGGGACGACCGGCAAGGTGGGAGGGCCGCGCGGCCGCTTCGCGTCCGCTCTGTCGCGGGCGAGGGGCCCGCGGCGCGAGAAGAATTCATCAAGAAATAGCTGGTCAGGTGTTCAGGTTTGCGCTAGAATACGTAGATAATACCGGGGGTTTTCGTTTGGGGGCGAACCGTGGGGATTCTGGGAGAGACAGGGCGGCGGGGTGCTGCTGCGTGGGACGTTGAAGCGCCGGAGGTCGGCAAGAAGGCGTCGGGCGACGTCCGTCGACCGGAGCTGGATTGCCGGCCGCAAGTCGGCGATCACGCGGAGGTCGACGTGGGGGCGCTCGATGTTGCGAACGCGGAGCTGGCGCGGGGGCACGGGCGGCGGCGGCTTCGGGTGGGGCAGGCAGCGGACTCGTTGCTGACGCAGTCAGGGCATCGGGAGCTTGGGTTCTCATCGGTGGGCGGGTATGCGCACGAGCGCCTTGGCCGCAGCGGGGCGTGGCTGCATGAGTCGCGGCGGGTAGCGAAGCAGCTGGCGTTGCTGCCGGCATGCGAGGGGGCGCTCGGGCGCGGGGAGATCACGTGGAAGATGGCGGGGCTGCTGGGACGCCACGCAACGCCGGAGGATGAAGAGATCATGCTGGCGGCGGCGCGGCAGTGCACGGTGCGCGAGATGACAGCGCTGCTGGCGGACTGCGAGCTTCAGCGGGAGTCGGCGGAGGAAGACGAAGACGGGCAGCGGATGTGCACGGTGGTGCGGCAGGTCGAAGTGGGGACGCTTTGGGATACGGAGGTGACGCGGCGGATCGTGGCGCACCTGGAGGGCGGCGACCTCGGGAGCGGGTGGATCGAGCCGGTGTTGGCGGAGGCGATGTCGACGATGCAGAACGCGGGGGTCGACCCGATGATCGAGTCGGTGGCGGATGAGTGCGGGCGGTTGATGGGGCGGCGGCGGGAGCAGACAGCGGCGCGGGAGCGGATGGAGGAGATGGCCGAGGCGGCGATGCGAGGTGGGAATGGGGACGGGGACGGAAGCGGGAACGGGAACGGGAACGGCGACGGGAGCGGGAGCGGGAGCGGGAGCGGGAGCGGGAGCGGGAACGGGAACGGGAACGGCGACGGGAACGGCGTCGGGAATGGGAGCGTGGACGACTGGCCGTTGCCGACGGACCCGGTGGGGCTGGACGCGGAGCTGCGAGGGCTGTGCGCGGGGATGGATAACGCAGACGCATGGCTCGGGGGCGCGTTGGAGCGGTTTCGTCGAGCGGGCGGCCATGCGCTGCTCGGCTATGCGAGCTTCGAGCACTACGTGCGGGAGCGGCTGGGGCTGGGGCGGAGCGCGGCGTTTCAGAAGATGAAGCTGGCGCGGGAGGCGGAGCGGCTGCCGGAGATCGGTGATGCGCTGCGAGGGGGCCGGGTCGACCAGGAGGCGGCGATGCTGGTCGCCCGGGTTGCCGTGCCGCATACGGTCGCGGCTTGGCTCGAGCGGGCGTCGCGGCGGACTTACAAGCATCTGCGTGAGGAGGTCGAGTTGGTGGAGACGCAGCGGCGGCTCGAGGGTGGGGCCCGGGCAGGGGCGGCGCTGCCGCCGACCGACGAGGAGGTCGCGGCGTTCTTCGAGCTCGAGACCACGATGCTGAGCGGGGAGATGGTGAAGGAGGCCCTTACGGAACAAGGGGTCCGGATGTGTGAACACTTGCCCGGCCTCGACAAGAAGGCGACGGGGCGGCGGGAGGTTTCGTTTCGGGTTCCTGAGGACGTGTTCGTGCAGTTCCGCATGGCCGAGGTGGCGTTTGCGGGCTCGGCGCTGCCGGGAGAGTTTCTGTCGTTCATCTGCCGGACGTTTTGGTGGGTGTGGCGGCCGACACTGGGGAAGAGCGACAAGTGGGAGAGCATCTATCGGCGTGATGGGTACCGATGCGCGTGTCCGGTGTGCAGCCGGCGGGATGTGACGCTGCATCATGTGAAGTATCGGTCGGCGGGGGGCGGCGATGAGGGGGGCAACGTGCTGAGCGTTTGCGCTTGGTGTCACCTCGAGGGCGAGCACGGAGGGCGGCTGAAGGTGCGGGTCAGCGAGAAGGCGGAGCGGCGGTGGGAGTTGGGGCGGCAGTCGGCAAGAAGGCGAACGGCGACGTCAGTCGACGGAAGCTGGATTGGCGACCGAGGCTGGATT
>JAFDCW010000306.1 GCA_019312705.1 Deltaproteobacteria bacterium | reverse complement strand
CGGCCGTGCGCAGGAGCAGGTACTCGTCGGTGTGGGTCGGCGTCGACTTGTAGAGCACGTCGGTGTCGCGGTAGGCATCCGGATAGACCACGAGGCCGTCCTGGATCCGCGCGGGCACGTTGCGACCGCCCTTGGGTGTCACATCGATCCAGGCGCCGTCATCCTCGCGGCTACCAATACGCGTCGCGACTCGGAACCTCTGGGCGAACTCCGCCGCGATGGTATGCCCCGAGGCGTCCTCCCAGCGCACGCGAGGGTGACTGAGGGACTCGTAATCTGGAACGATGCGTCCGCTCCCCGACGTAGCGAACTCTGCCGTCGCCACGATGGCGAACCAATGCTCGGTCTGCGGAAAGAGCTCTCGGACCCGGTCGATGACTCGGTCCTGGCCGGGCTCGGGCGCGGGTATGGCGACCGGCCCACTGGCAAGGAGCTGAGATGTGATGACGAGACCCACCGAAAGCGCGCTGATGGCGATGACGATGACGACACTCTTAGGCCCTGGGAATTTCACGCAAAAAGCGTAGCCGCACTGCCCCGCTCGCTGTTGCGCTAGGTCACTTGGGTCACCGACTGGAGACTTCTCACGGCCCAGGTCAGCCGGACCAGAAGATCACGCGACGTTCGAGGGCCAAAAGGGCGTGCCCCGCCAGGGATCCAACGACCCCAGTCAGCAGGATTACTGCGTAAATTCCGGGAGCATCGTAGGCGATCTGGGCGTTCACCGCCCTCGACCCGAGCCCCGCCGGGGCCCCGACGACCATCTCGGTCACGACAGCGACGACGAGCCCCGTCGCCACGGCATGGCGCAGGGCGATCATGGAGCCGGGCAGGACCTCGTAGAAGTGCAACCACCGAAGCATCTGCCACCTCGACGCCCCCATGGCGCGCAGGACGCGCACGCGCTCGGGACGCGCCCGCCTGATGCCCGCGACCACGTAGAGCGCGATGACGAGGGCCGCCGCGTACGCGACCACTCCCACCCGCGCCCGGTCGTCGTAACCGAAGACCAGGAGCAGAAGCGGAAAGACGAGCAGGGGGGGGATGGCCCGGAGAAAATCCATGCCGGGCTCGAAGAGATCTCGCCGACGCGTCGAGGTACCGATCCATGAGCCGAGGGGCAGTCCGACGAGCAGCCCGAGCCCGACGCCGAGGACGACGCGCAAGGCGGTGGCGCCGAGGTCGGCGCCCAGGGTGCCGTCCGCGAAGCCCTCGAGGAGCGCTCGGCCGGTGTCGACGGGCCCGGCGACGGCACGGTGTCGCAAGAGCCCCGTCTCGGTCACGGTAGCCCAGAGGGCGATGACCGAGAGCAGGGTGAGCAGAAACGCAGGCGGCCGCACCTTCATCACGAGGCCAGAGCCTTCTCGATGTCGGCACGGGCGCTCGCCCCGCCGGAGTCGATCGAATGAGCGATGGTCGCCGGCCGTCCAGAGAGCACGACCACGCGGTCGACCAGGCCGAGCATGTCCTCGACGTCGTGAGTCACGAGCACGAGAGCCGGCCCCCCGGGGGCTTCGCAGGCGCTCCGGAGGCGCTCGCGCATGCGGGCCCGAGCACCCGGGTCGAGGGCGGAAAAGGGCTCGTCGCAGAGCAGCAGGCGGGGCTCTGCGATGAGTGCGCGCATGAGCGCGCCGAGCTGCCGTTGCCCTCCGGAGAGATTCTCCGGCCGGGCGTCGAGGTCGAGGGTACGTTCGGGATCGAGGCGCCCCTGGACCTCCGCCAGCGCGCGTTCACAAGCGCTGCCGGAATCACCCCGGACGAGGAGCGGGAGCACGATGTTTCTGCGCATCGTGTACCAGGGCAGAAGGCTCGCGCCCGGCTCCTGCGGCACAAAACCCACGCCTTGGGCCGGCGGGGGTTGGTCGAGGACCGAGAGGGTGCCCGCGTCGACGGGGCGGAGGCCCAGCATGACGTCGAGGAGCGTCGACTTCCCCGCGCCGTTGTGCCCGACGATGGCGAGTCGCTCCCCGGGGTCCACCGAGAGCGAGACGTCGGCGAGGATCGGGCTGCTCCCGAGAGTCACCCCTATGCCGTCGAGGGTGATCAAGGGGCCGCCGGCCTCTCTGCCCGGAGCGTCCATCCCGAGACGTCGCGGGGCCCGGGGAGCACGCCGAGGTCCACCATCGATTGCACGGCGCCCGAGAGCGCGCCGTCGTCGAACTCCGCCGAGGTGAGATACCGGGCGTCTGGGTAACGGGCGACGTACGGTCTTTCGGGGGCGCGCACATAACGCACCATCGCCTGGCGGGCGGCGCGCTGGTCTTCGTGAATGAGTCGCGTTGCCTCGTCGAGGGCTCGGAGCAGCCGTCCGACCACCCGGGGCCGCTCGCGCGCGAGGCGCGGGCTCACGAGGAAAGAACCAAAGACGAGGCTCCCGCCAGAGACCGCCGTCACCGGTGCGACGTCACCCACGGAAACCCCGACGCCACTCTCGACCGTGGCCGTGGCCATGGGGTCGTTGGTGAAGAGCGCATCTACGCCGCCGTGTTCGAGGGCCGCGGTCTGCTGCGGTGGCGCGAGGGCTACGATCGAGACCTCCGAGAGCGGCACCCCCGCGTGCACGAGCATCGCCTCGAGCCAGTGGCGGTACGCAACGGTGGGCAGAATGCCGACGGTCTTCCCGCGCAGGTCCGAGACGCTCGAGATCGAAGTATCCCCGGCGCGCCGGAGCAGGGAGCTGACCGGGTGGGCCGCGTCTTCGACCATGCCGAGGGCGAGCCTCACCTCTGCAGCGTCCCGCGACGCCGCGGTGAAGACAATGGGCAGCGCGGCGAAGCCCCCCGCCAGCACCCGCTCGTCGAGGACCTCTTCGACGAGGGGCTGAGCCGTCTCGTAGCGCTTGAGCTCGATATCGAGACCGTGTTCTTCGAAGAGCCCCCGCTCCTTCGCGACGAAGACCGGAAGGCTGATTCGCAGCGCGCTATAGCCGATACGCAGGACTTCGGCGCCTCGGGGCTCGCTCTCGTCGTCCGAACACGCGCTGAGCATCGGGAGGCACGTCGTCAAGGCGAGCAAGAGTGTGAACGTCGGTCGGATCATCGCTCGGCGCGGGGGCCCATGGCGGGGCCTCGGGACGACGCATGGTACACATGGCAAGCGAGGGTGCACGCATGAGTTCGAGGCCCTGCCTCGAAGGTCCCGGCCAGTGCATCGATTGCTGCCTCCCCCTCGCGCGGGTCCAAAGGCCCGCGCGCGTCGGCGAGGTCCACGGCGGCCGCCTCGAGGGCCGAGGCGATGCGCAGCATGAGTCGGCTCTCCCGGGCAGCCTCTCCGTCACCGGACACCTCGAGCGAAAGGAAGGGGATCGCACCGTCGAGGGCCGTCGGCACGATGGCGTCCGAGACGCCGGTCGAAGGCATGCACCCAAAGGACTTGACCGAGATCGCCAGGTGCGCGCGGCGCTCTCGCCGGGCGCGCACGGCGAGCCCCACCTCGACGTGGCCATAGCCGCCGCGCACGCCGGCGGTGAGATGAGGCGCCGACAGCTCCGCGAGTTCGTCCATGTCGGGCAGCTCGAAGCCGCCGAGCCCTGCGGCGCGGCTGGCCGCGGCGAGGCGCGTACGAAGCTCTGCCTCGAGGCCCTGGGCGAGGGAGATGCGGGCCTCCGTGGGGGCCGGATCGCGCCCAAAGGGCGCCGAGCGCATCTGCCACAGGACGTAGTTCAGCCAAAGCGCAAAGGGCGGGATCTCCACTTCGGCGCCGGCACGGGCCAGGACCCTCGGCAGGTTGAGCTGCCCATCGCCCTCTACGTGCATCGACCACGGATCACCCAGGATCAGAACTCGGGCGAGGGGCGTCGGGGGACATCGCTCGAGGTGTCGATGAAAGCCGGACTCTTCTGCGAGGGCCTCGGTCGGGGCCGTCCCCGACTCGATCGCGGAAGCGATACGGAGAACCGCCGCCTCGGCCGCGGCCTCGAGCTCGTCTACGTCTTCGACTCGCGGCCGGAGGCGATGAAGCACCTCGCGGAGAACGTCGGCCACGAGCAGCGCGTCGAGGAGAGTCGACATGCCCTCGTCGCCTACGAGCTCGCGCAGGCCGTCGATGGACTGCTCCACCGCCACGACGCGCGCCGGCGGGTGCCCCCCTTGGGAGAGAGCCCTCTCCCAGGCCGGCTCGAAGAGGGCATAGCGACAAGGCCCGCAGCTGCGCACGCTCAGGAGAGTGAGCGCGGCCGCCCCGCCGAACTCCTCTTCGATCTTCTGGGCGGTCCGCAGCAACGCCCCCGTCGTATAGAGGATCGGGGCGCACTGACCTCGGGGCAGGACGGAGCGCCCGCGCTCGAAGGCGCCTTCGTCGAGGGGGCCCCAGGTGTGCACACGGGTCGAGACGCCCGAGCCACCATCCGCCGCAGCGAACGCGTTGGCGATGGCGGCGGCCGCGAGCTGGTCATGCGGAGCGCCGAGCCCGCCCACCAGAAGCCGCCGTGGGAGAGAGGGTTCCCCGTTCACCGAACCGCCCTCGGCTGCACTGAGAGCACCTCCGGGCGACCACCCACGCGCAGTGCGCGTCGTTCGTAGCGGCGGAGCGCGTCGATGAAGGTCTCGATACGCAGCCGGAAGGTGGCACCGGGCCGATCCTCGTCGATGTCGTGCATGCGTAGGACAGGTTTGCGCGGGCGCCCGAGGACGTCCGTGAGTAGGCCGAGGATCGATGCGTCCTGACCGCAACGGAAGCTCGAGACGTCGACGGCCACGAGGTTGGGCGTGCCCTCGATGAGGCGGGCCGCCCACATCTTTTCGGCGCAGCCGCTGTTGGTGGCGAGGGGCAGGACCGACCCCAGGTCGAGCAGTGACGCGTCGTCGATGGGCAGCGATGAGATGCCGAGCACCGGCACGCCGCGGGAGGCGAGCTCGGTCGAGATGCCGTGCGAGACACCGGGGTCGGCGTGGTAAGGACGGGCGAGGATGACAGCGACCGCCCTTCCCTCGGACACGGCCCTTCGGATCACCTTCTTGCCGCGACTCCGGGTGCGTTCGTGGAATTTCCGCTGGGCCGCGAGGGCGTAGTCGAGGGCGCTGGCGTTATCGTCTGGGCCCATACCGAGGAGCTCACCGAAGGCCTCGAGGAGCTGATGCTCGAGGCGCGGGCGATCCACGAGGGTGAGCTCTGGGGTGAGCGCGCGGATCCCGAGGTCCCCGAGCGTATCCCCATCGCGCCTGAGCGCTGCCACCGACGTCTGGCCGGAGGCGGCGACGAGGGGGCAGGCGGCGGTATCGGCCGTCCCTCGTACGGCGATGGCGGCGTGGGTCAGGGTCGGCATCAGCAGCGCGTCGAGGGGCCGGTCGCGGTGGGACCGAAGGAGCCAGTCCACGTGGGATAGGACGAGCTTGCTCGGGAAGCACGGGTCGGTGACGCCCCAACGGGCGCCCTTCTGAAAGAGCGACGCCGAGGTGGGCGGGCTGAGCACCACGTTTTCGTCGGGTACGCCCGCGGCGCGCAGGTAGTGCAGCAGCAGCGGTGCGCTTCGGTAGAGCCCCATGACGCGCGGGATACCGATGACGACGCGAGAGGCCGACGTGCTCGGTGGTCCAAGGGAGCTGGGGGAGCGAGGGGGCGCAGGCAGGAGCGGCCGAAAGAGCCGCGACGCCTCCTCGGCGAGCAGGTCCGGCGCGTGCCTCGCCGAGCGTTTCTTGGAGGCCGCGACGTCGGCGCCGCGCTCACAGGTGTTGCCGACCACCAGCGAAGCCGATGGGCGGGGAGGTCTCTCGAGCTCGACGATGCTGCGCTCGCATTCGAGTTCGCAGCGCGTGCAGCGTGTCGTCTCGTCGCGCCGGACTTCGACCTTCACGTCTGAAAGGCGCCCCATGCCGACGAAGCCGGACGGCGCCCCGGTGGAAAGGTGGCGGCGCCTGGCGATCATGGCGGCGCCGATGGCGCCCGCGAGCCCGGGGTGAGGGTGCACTTGCACGTCCGCGCCGGGAACGCGCTCTCGAAGATAGAGAGCATGGGCCCATGCCGAAGCGAGGTTCCGCTGGGCTCCCCCGGTGAGGAGGAAGCGGCGCCCGAGGCGTTCGGGCGGCTCGGGCACGATGAACTCCCAGACGTTGTGGGGCAGCGCCCGGGCGAGGCCGGCGAGGACTTCCTCGGTCGTATAGC
>JAFDCW010001077.1 GCA_019312705.1 Deltaproteobacteria bacterium | reverse complement strand
GCGATCTGGTCTCCGAGGCGCGCTTCGTCGATGCGCAGCTCATCGAGACGGGCGGCGAGCAGGCGGTCCGTCTGTTCGACCACCAGGCTCACGATCAGGTCGATCACGCGCTTCTCGTCGAAGCCCGCTCCGAGCCCCGGCGGCCCCGGGGCCCGGTCATCCTCGGCGGGGGGCCGGGGCCGCCCTGGGCCCCGGTCGGTCCTCGCCCCATTGCGGTCCCCCTCGAGACCGTCGAGGCGAGTCAGGATTTCGTCGAGTCGGTCGTCGCTCATCGCCAGAGCATACGGCAGCGCCGGCTGTGTGTCCGCTTGGCCCCACGCAATGGCGACGCCGACTGATAGCCTCTAGGCGATGACCGACCTCGACGTGGCGCCCCTCGCTCTTCGCGCCCTCTCGGCGGCGGTCTTTCTGGCCATCAGCGTCCTAGCCGTTCGACGTGCGGTCGAGGTGCCCCTGGCCCGGCCCCTCGGCGTCTTCACCCTGGGTCTCTTTACCTATTCGCTGCTCGAGATCCTCTCCCCGGGGGACGCGCACCCGTGGCTCAACGCGGGCGAAAACATCGTCGCGTCGCTCATCTTCATCCCGGCCATCGAGCTGCTCCTCGGCTTCGCCGGGCGGCGCACCGAGTTCCGCCGGGTGCGCATCGCCTCCTATCTGGTCTTCGTCCCCCTCGCGCTCTCGTGTTGCCTGCCGGCCCTCGACCCCGACCAGGACGTTTGGACACCACGCCACTGGGAGATCGCGATGACGGCCGGCATCGTGCTCTTCTTCGGCCTCTGTGCGGTCGTCCTCGTGACTCACTTCCGCCGGAGCAAGCCCGTCGAGCGCACGCGCACCATGCTGCTCCTCGGCGCGCTCTTGCTCGGCGGCGTCGGGGCGACGTCCACCTTGCTGCGCGCGTCCCTCGGCACGCCGGACCTCATCGCCGTCGGAATGATGAGCACCGGGGTCCTGCTCGCCTTGCTCTTCTTCCGCACGAAGCTTCTCGAAGGCACGACGAATCTGGCGTTCGTGACCGCGGGCGTATTCGCGGCGCTGGTGGTCCTCGGGGAACTCCTACTGCTTCCCATGGCGGGGCAGGCGACCGCTGTCTTCGTCGGGGGCACAATTGTGCTCGTGGTCTTCGCCTTCGCGGCGCTTCGGCCGGTCTTCCAGATGGCAGCTCAGGATCGGGTGCGCACCGAGCACCTCGCCAACCTCGGTCGGCTCTCGAAGCAGATGGCCCACGACCTGAAGAATCCCCTCCAGGCGATGCTCCTGGAGGCCCAGTACCTGCAAGAAGAGCTCAGGCTAGGCCATGCCTTCGAAGACCAGGGGCCTGTCCTCGACGCGATCGTGGAGCAGATCGGGCGCCTCCGGGTGCTCATCGACGACTACCCCCGACTCGCCCGGGTGGAGCCCGTGCGAAAGTCCATCGACGCGGATGAGTTCGTGGTCCGGGTGGTCGCGGGGCAGCGTCGCGCCACTCCCACGGGCGTCGTATTGGAGGCCGCTGCGACCGAACTCGGGTTCATCCAAGTGGACCCTGATCTCGTCGCCACGGTCCTCGAGAACCTCATCTGCAACGCCTTCGAGGCCATGACCGACGAGGGCACAGTCCCCGGCGCAGGCACCGTGCGCGTCTCGGCCGTGCGTCACGGCGGCGCGGTTCATATCACGGTTGCCGATCAGGGGCCCGGCATGAACGCCCGAGTTTTGGAGGAGGCACACCTTCTCTACTTTTCCACGAAAGCTAGCGGTAGCGGCCTGGGCCTCGCTCAAGCAGGCGGGCTACGGCGTGCGTCATGAGGCGAGCGGGGCGGCGGGTCTCAGCGCTGTGGCTGACGCGAATTTCGACGTCGTCATCTCGGACATCCGCATGCCCGGCATGGACGGTATGGAGCTGCTCGAGGCGCTGCGAGATCACGACCCGTCGCTCCCGGTCATCATGCTGACGGCCCACGGCAACATCAAGCTCGCCGTCGAAGCCATGCGCCTCGGCGCGGAGGACTTCCTCACCAAGCCTTTCGAGCGGGAGGCAGTGCTGCATGTCATCGATTCGGCCCTGCGCGCCACCAAGGCCGCGCAGGATGCTCCGCCGGAGCCGGCGCGTGGGTCCGGCGGTCTGGTCGGCTCGTCGACGGTGATGTCCCAATGCCTCTCGCTGGTGGACCGGGCGGCAAAGGGACCGGCAACGGTGCTGGTTACCGGTGAATCGGGGACCGGCAAGGAGTTGGTCGCCCGGGCGATTCACGACCGCAGCGGCCGAAGGGACGGCCCCTTCATCCCGGTGCATTGCGCGGCGCTCCCGGACAACCTCATCGAAAGCGAGCTCTTCGGCTACGTTTCCGGCGCCTTCACCGGCGCGACCCTGGACCGACCGGGACGGGTCGCGCTGGCCCAGGGCGGCACGCTCTTCCTCGATGAGATCGGAGACATTCCCC
>JAFDCW010000305.1 GCA_019312705.1 Deltaproteobacteria bacterium | reverse complement strand
GTATCGCCCGGCTGAACGCCCGCGGGGATCTTGATGCGCTCCGGTTCATCGTCGAGGGTCGGCAGCTCGACTTCGTCCCCGAGAGCAGCCTGGGGATAGCTCAGGTGGAGCTCGTGGATCAGGTCGTAGCCGTCGCGGTGGAAGTTGTCGTCAGCCGCGACCTCCACCGTCACGTAGAGATGGCCCGGGGGCCCGCCCAAGCGCCCCGCCTGACCCTGATTGGTGAGCCGCAAGGTCTGGCCGGTGTCGACCCCGCCAGGCACGGTGAGGGTCACCGCCCGAGTCGAAGGAACCTCGCCGTGGCCGCTGCACTCTTCACAGGCCTTCTCGGCGGTCGCACCCTCACCACCGCACTGGCCGCAGGTCGTCGACAGGACAAAGGGCCCGCGGGCATGGGCCACCTGACCGCTCCCCCCGCAGTTCGCGCACTGCTGGAGCTTGGCGTCCTCGGCACCGGTCCCTCGGCAAGGCTCGCAGGGCGTCGGGTGGGTGACCTCGAGCTCCTTCTTGGCGCCAAAGGCCGCCTCGCGGAGGGAGAGCAAGACGGACGCGCGCACGTCGGCGCCGCGGGATGGGGCCGTTCGTCGGCGACGGCCGCCCATGCCGCCCATGCCGCCCATGCCGCCCATGCCGCCCCCGAACACCCCATCGAAGATGTCCTGGAAGTGGCTGAAGATGTCCTGCATGTCACCGAAGCCGCCGACCCCCTGACCCGAGAGCCCTTCGTGACCGTGACGGTCGTAGATGGCGCGTTTATCCGCGTTGTTGAGGATCGAGTAGGCCTCGGAGGCCTCCTTCATCTTGTCCTCAGCTTCGGGATCGTCGGGGTTGCGGTCGGGATGGAGCTCGAGGGCGACGCGCTTGAAAGCCTTCTTCACCACGGTGACGGTGGCTGTTCGCTCGATCCCGAGGACCTCGTAATAGTCACGTTTGGCCATGGCGACGGCCGGCGCAAGATAAGACCTGGGTCTTTCTGGTCAAGGCCGGTTTCGCGGCGGCGGACAACCTGGACCCGGGCCCTCGGCCGCGGAAATTCGACCCGAAGCACGCGAAATCAGCAGGAGAGGTCGATCGCGCGTCGAATCGGCTCGTAATCTTCGATTCGACCGGGCTCGAAGCGATCGGCCCCGAAAAGTCCCAGAAGGACTTCGGCGCCCTCTTCGGTGCGGTGCATTCCGAGGAGCGACGCCGACAAATCCTGCCGGAGCGGAGCCGGAACATCCGCGCGCACACTGATGGTGTCGGCGGGGATGGGATCGCTAACCATCAGGGGCCGCATCTCGTCGAGCTCGACTTCCATGGTCCAGCCCGGGTGGCTTTCGCTGGCGTCCTCGCCGGGAACTTGGTCGATATAAGTCGCCCCGACCGAGGCCGTGCCGACTTCGACGGCCCGCACGACGGCCTCGTGACTGCCGAGGACCAGCTCACGGCGAAAGTGCGTCCGGGGGTCGAGGCCACGGTCAAAAAGCGAAATCCGCGGGAAGAGGTACCCCGAGCACGAATTCTGATCGACCCACGCGACGGCGTGCCCCGCGAGGTCTTCGATGCTCTGAAAAGGCGCATCGGTGCGTACGAAGAGCGCGCTCCGGAAGACCGAGCCCCGGGCGCGGATGGTCTCGAGAAGCAGCTCGACCCCGTCGCGCTGACGGCTGCGCACATAAACCGCAGGCGGCAGCCAAGCGACGTGGGCGTCGCCGCGATGAACGAGACCCGACAATTCGTTGTAGGTGCTCGCGACGACGACGACGACCTCGACCCCGAGGGCCGCCGAGAGCAGCTGGGCAAACGCGCGCCGCGGCTGCCTCCTCGTGGGGGCACGGGCGATGGGTCCGGTGGCGAATACGATCCGTTTCATGGGGGGCTCAGCCGCCCCTGCCGGCCGACGGCCCGGGTTGTAGCGGCTTTTGGGGCTCCCGGCGACCCCCGTGGGGGCCGGCCCGGCGGCAGGGGCCGACCCGGTGACCCCGAAGGACGCCGCACAGCGGCCGAAATCAACGCCAACGTCGATCACGAAGACCGCGACGTGCCCTCCGTCGCTCGAGAGCGGGGGGGGGGGTTGGCCACCGGCGTCTCTTCCGTTCATGATCGTTGAAGTGACGCGACCGCACCTGCCCCCATTCGCGTGGCCTCTCCTCGCATGCGCCAGCCTCATCCTCGGGGCCGCGTGCGGCGACGACTCGGCCCCGGTCGATGGCGGATTCGATACGGGCGCGGCGACCTTTCCGGACGGCGGGCCAAGCGCGGTCCAGCCGCCGGCGTCCCCTGCCCCCCCGGCGCCGGCCGCCCTTCCGTCTTGGCCCTGTCCCAGTGGTTGGCGGGCCGTCGAACTCGGGGGTGGCGCGGTCGAGTGTTCGCCTTGGCCCGGTGACGGCCCCGACAATTGTGCTCTTGGGGAGGCGCACTTTCCTGGTACCGACGGCTGCCGCCCCGTCGGCGCTGCGTGTCCAGCGGATGGGTGGCCCGCTGACCTCCCAGGGGGCCGTCGTGTTCTCTACGTTCGTCGGGGAGCCACGGGGGGAGACGGGACTCTCGGCGCTCCCTTTCCGACCATCAATCAGGCCACGGCAGCGGCGCGCAGCGGCGACGTGATCGCCGTCGCTCGTGGAACCTACAACGAGCCCGTCGACCTCAACGCGGGCGTGGCGATTTACGGTGCCTGCGCGACGGAGACGGTTCTCACGGGGGGCAGCAGCCGGGAGACGACGCTGGTCCTCGTGACCGGAGCGGCCGCGGAGATCCACGACCTCTCGATTCGCGATGTCCGCGGAAACGGGATCTTCGTCGACGCAGACACATCCGTACTCATCGAGGGCATCGAGATCTCCTCGGTCGAAGATGCGGGAATCGTGGTCCTCAGGGGTGAAGCGACCCTGAACCGAGTGTCGATTCGCGATGTCGCGCCGCGGTCGTCCGATGGCTCGTTCGGGGTGGGCATCGCGGTCGAGGCTGGCGCGACCGCGACGATCGCCGAGTACTCGGCGCTGCGTTGTCACTTGGCCGGCATCTTGGTCCACGACGCCACCGCCGCAGTCACCGACGCCGTCGTCCGTGACGGATTGGCGAGTTTCGCCGAAGGGGATCTCGGCTTTGAGTACTATCTGCGAAACGGCGCCGACGCGACCTTTGCTCGGGTCGCCTCCGTCGGCGGCGGTGGTGCTGCGATCGCCGTGATCGCTTCGACGGCCACCTTCGAGGACGCGTGGCTCGACGGACAGAACGGGAACTTGTTCGCCAGCGTCGTGGCCATCGGCGGGGCCGACGTGACGGTTTCTCGGGCCCGGGTGGGCGATACGCCCGGCCCGGCCTTCGCGGCGGACGGGTCCGCCCTGCGAGTGGACCACGCCTTCGTGCACAACAGCTCCCCAGACATTGCTGCTCAGGCCATCAGCGTATCGCCGGGAGGCCTCCTGCAAGCCGATCGCATGCACATCTCAGGAATGGCGGGTTCCGCGATGCGCGTCGAAGGACCGGACTCCTCCCTCGTCGCCCGGGACATCGTGATCGACGGCGTTCGACAGACCACCGCCCGAGATGGCGTCGGGACCTGGGTCCACGCCGGCGGAGGTGTCATCCTCGAGCGGGTCGAGGTTCGCCGTGCTTCGTCCGTGGCGGTCTTGGCCATGGACGCGTCCACGGTCAGCGCTCGTGATCTGTCCATCGAAGACATGGTGGGCGCGGCCGATGGCACTTGGGGGCGCGCGCTGCACGTGCAAGAGGGAAGTACGATCGAAGTCGAGCGCCTGCGTGCCGACGGCCTGCGTGAGTTGGCGGTTTCGGCTTTCGAGTCGGACGTGATCCTCCGAGATGCTCAGTTTCTCGAGATCGTGCCCAACGCGCCGGTCACCCCTTCGGCGGGTGTGCAGTCCGTCTCGACTCGCATGGAAATGGAGCGCGTCGAGTTCGCGGAGATTCAGGTGGCTCTTCAGTTCTTCGGCGGTGAATTCGTGGCGACCGACCTGTCCCTCCGTGGCGGGGGCGTCCAGCTCGCCGAGGGAAGCGTCTTCACCGGCCACCGCGTCGATATCACGGGTCCTGCCCGTATCGGAGTTGCCGCATACACTCGGTCGACAGGAACGGTCTCGGACCTGCATGTCGCATCGCCGGTGGACCCGGGCCACGGGATCGTCGTGTCGGACACGGCAGCCTTGTCGGTCGAGCGCTTCTCGATCGAGGGAGCGCCGGTATGCGGCGTCTACATCCTCGGCACTGGGAGCCTCGACCTGCGAGAGGGCGAGGTGCATGACAACACCATCGGCGCCTGCGTGGAGGCGACCGAGTATGATCTGAGCCGCCTCACCGACGGTGTCCGCTACGAGGGAAACTCCACGAGTTTCGATGGGACCACGGCCTTGCCGGTCCCGGTGCCCACACTGCCCTTCGACACGGATCCCCCACCGGAACCACCTCCAGACCCGGTCATTCCCTGAAATTCGGTACCGAACCCTCTAGCGGTCGCGGAGGTGCAAGGCGAGTTTGCGTGCACCCCACAACTGGAGTAGATACGAGCACGCTGAAAATGACAGTCATTATCAACAAGAGGGCGACCCGTCGCGCCCGCCGGCTCCGGGGCTTGGTGAACCTCCTCCTGCTGGCCCTCGCGAGTTGGGGCAGCGTACACGCGACCAACTGCGCCGCGCCGACGACCGACCTCGGGGTCGACCCGGTCGAAGCTCGCCGGGTCCTCGACAGCATCGCCCACCTCGTCGTCGTGCCCACCACGGAGGCCTCCGCTTCGGCGATGGCCACCCTCGCGTCGGCCACCGAGGCCCACGCCCTGTCTGGCCTCCCGGAGGATCGGGTCGCGAGCCAGGAGGCATGGCGCGCCGCGATGCAACCGTGGGAACAGGTCGAGATGCTGCAATTCGGGCCGGCGGGGCCGCAGACCACCCCGGGGGGATTGAGCCTTCGTGAGCAAGTCTACTCGTGGCCCCTCACGAACCGCTGCAGCATCGACCAGGGGTTGGTGGCGCAATCCTACGCCGACCCAGAGATGTTGGCGGCCGATCTAGTGAACGTCCGTGGCCTCGACGCCATGGAGTATCTCCTCTTTCACGACGGCCCCGATAACGGATGCTCTCCGCTAAGCCCGATCAACGCCGACGGTACGTGGGCGGCCCTAGGTCCCGACGAGCTCGGCGTCCGACGCGCGGCCTACGCCGCGACCCTCGGGGCCCTGACGAAGGACGAGGCGGATACGCTCGCTGCGGCGTGGGATCCCGCGGCGGGAGATTTTGCGGGGCAGCTCGCATCGGCGGGCGATACGAGCGAGACGTATTCGACCACCCAGGAGGCCCTCAACGAGGTCATTCGCGCCATGTTCTACATCGACCTCGATGTGAAGGACGTCAAGCTGGGCCAGCCTCTGGGCTCCGGTGCGTGCCGGACTCCGACCTGCCCCGAGCTCGTCGAGTCGCGCGAGGCGGCGGCGTCCAAGGAGCACATCGTCGCGAACCTGCAGGCGTTTCAGCAACTCTTCCTGGGCGGCCCCGACGCCGAGAGCGGTGCGGGCTTCGACGAGCTCTTGGCCGGCGTCGGCGAGCAGCCCCTCGCCGAACGCATGATCGGCAACATCGAGGCGGCCATCGCGGCGGTAGAGGCCATCGACGGTAGCCTCCAGTTCGCCGTTGAAGCGAATACCCAGTCAGTTGCCGACGCCCAGGCGGCCATTGCCCTCATCACCGACGACCTCAAAGGGCCCTTCGTCACCGCCTTGAGCTTGCGTGTCCCGTCCGAGGGCGCCGGGGACTCGGACTGAACCATGGAGAATCTGATCATATGGCTCAGCGAAGTGGGCCGGACGGTGCTCGGCGATACGGTCGGCATGCTCATCGACCCCGCTCGCCGGATCTTCATTCCCGGCCTGGTGATTACATTCCTGATCGCCATGGCGGTGACTCTTCATCGCCATAGGTCCGAGGGGCTCCGAGGGGCACTCCGGCGATGCTTCTCCCCCCAGGTCTGGCTTCACGGTTCGGCGCTCCTCGACCTGAAGCTGATCTTCGCCAACTCCCTCTTTCGGCTCATGCTCGTCGTGCCCTTCGGCATCACCGCGATCGGCTTGGCCCACGGGGTCGTCTCGTTCTTGGACGCGGCGCTCGGGATCCCCGACGCGAGCGG
>JAFDCW010000304.1 GCA_019312705.1 Deltaproteobacteria bacterium | reverse complement strand
GTCGAGGCCCTCATCGCCCTCGGGCACCGGGACGCGGGGCGGGAGCTCCAGGCCCTGATGCGGCGCTACGCCAGCCTGCCGCCGATCATCGAGCTGCGCTTCGCACTCGCCGTGTCGAAGCAAGAGTCCGGCGACGTCAACGAAGCGGTGCGCATCTATCGCGACATCGACCTCATGCACCCCGGTAGCTTGCTCGCCGAAGAGTCGCGGGCCCGGATGCAGGCCATCGCGGCGGACGGTACCCGAGTCCGAGGCCTGACCCTCCTCCAACAGGTCGACCGAGCCGAGCGCCTGGTACGCCAAGGCCCCATGCCCATGGCCCGAACCGAGGTGGCGCGGCTCCAGGGGGAAACCCTCCCGGTAGAGCTCGGAGGCCGCCTCGCCTACGCCGCGGCGCGCATCGCCCGGGTCGAGGGCAACTGGGAAGAAGCCCGTCGATATTCGGCAATCGCCAACGGCGCGCCGATCGGCGACGCCGAACGACGTGAGCAAACCGCCGGCCGCGCCGCAGACATGGCCCGGGCGGCGACGAGCCGTGAGCAAGAGTCGGCCCGACGGAACATCGCCCGCCTCAAGGGACGGTCGAGCTGGGGCCGCGTCCCGACCTTGCGCCTGCGCAACATGATCGAAATCGCCGCCCGCGCCGGGCTCCGCGAAGAGGCCGACAGGGCCGTCGTGGCTCTCGCCGCGCGCTCGAACCTGCACCCTCAGACCGCCTTCGACGCGGCGATCCTCGCCTCCGGCATCGCCGACGACGCCCACCTCGTCGACCTCCTGGCGCGGATCAAGGACCACCCTCGGTTCCGAGTGAACGGCCGTTACCACTACGCCCGGGCCCTCGAACGGGCCGGCCGCTACGTCGACGCCGAGGTCGAACTCCTCCGCGTAGCCCAGCTCGATCGCAGCGAAACCCGCTGGTACGCGATGCTCTCGGAGCAGCGGCTGTGGGCGGTACGGGAGGCGATGCTCTGCCGCTGCGGGCCCAACGAGTTGCAGTCACCCAGCCACGCCGCCGACGCGGGGGCCGAGGACGGCGAACCGATGGTGCTGGCCGCCCTCGCGGCGCTACCGGACCCAAGCGTCCGGGACGGCCAGCCGACCGAGGGCCGCCGTGACGACTCCGGGGACGCGGTGCCCCCCGGGGCCCCGGACCTCAACGCCCTCGCCGAGGCCCTCGCCCCGATCGTCGAGCAACACGGCGAAGCCTATCCATGGCTCGGCCGGGCCCACGAACTCCTGCGCCTCGGCGACGTCGAAGCCGCGGCGGACGAACTCCACGAGGTCTTCCTCGCCTGGCGCGCGGCCCGCGGCCGGACCCTTCGGCGGACCGGCCTCGAGGCGGTATTCCGCGGTGTCGAACGCCCTCGGGTATTCGTCGACTGGACCACGAAGCGCGCCCGCAAAGAGATGCACCGCGATTCCGCCCGGGTGCTGGCGGACATCTCGTCGGCCCTCGGTGACGAAGGAACGGCCGTCGGCTTCGGCGGCTGGAGCCGAGTCGTCGCGAGGCCGCGGGCCTACGAGGCCCTCGTCCAGGAGATCGCGGGCCGCCACGGTCTCGACCCGAACCTCCTCCTCGCGGTGATGCGAGTAGAGAGCGTCTACCAGCGCCGCATCGTCTCCTTCGCCGGGGCCGTGGGGCTGATGCAGATCATGCCGAGGACCGGACGCCTCATCGCCGACGCGGTCGGACGCCGAGACTTCACGACCGACGACCTCCTGGACCCGCGAACGAACCTCGAGTTCGCCGCCTGGTACCTCAGTTCGCTGCTCGAGCGCTTCGACGGACGCCTGCCCCTCGCCATCGCGAGCTACAACGGCGGCCCGCACAACGTGCGCCGTTGGATGCGCGGGCACTACGAGGACATGCCCCTCGACGCCTTCCTCGAGCGCATTCCCTTCACCGAGACCCACCGCTACGTGCGGCGGGTTCTGACCCACTACGCGGCGTACCGGGGGCAGGAAAACCTGCCGATGCAGCGGTTGAGCCTCGAGCTGCCGAACCCGGGTCGCGACGTCGTCGCTTTCTGACCCGCCGCCCTCGGGGAACGTGCAAACTCCGGGAAGCATGCTGCGGATCCTCTTCATGGCCGTGATCGCCCTCGGCGGCTGCCTCGAAACCGGCGACGTGACCGAGCTCTTCGAGACGGACGAGTCGACCGGCACGACCTACCGCTATCGCACGGCGGAGGGTCGGTGGGCCTTCACCGGGAACCTCGAGATGGTGCCGCCGGAGCTCCGCGACAGCGCCGAACCGATGGACCTGTCCAACGTCTCCCTGAACACCGAGCTCGGCAATGCCATCAACGAGAGCGTGGCCGAACAGCATCGGCAACTTGCGGCCTCGGAAGATTGCGCGACCGCAAGCAGCGAAGCCGATCAGAGCACTCTGGACCGCATGTGGACCGAGCACCGCCCGGCCCTGGGCATCGCAGCCCTCGGTCTGGCGCTGCTCTTCGCGATGCCGGCGATCGCACGCCGCATCGGGGCGCCCCTGGCGGGCCGGGTGATGATGTTCGCTCTACCGATCCTCGGCCTCCTCGGAGCCCTCACCTTCGGCCTCACGGAAGCGCGAAATAGCCTGACCCGATCGCGGGAGACGGCCGACCTGTGCAGCACCGAAAGCTTCGTCGCGGCTCCGGCTCGAGAACGGGCAGAGCGTCTCCAACGCCTCGAAGCGGTCCTCGCCCGGGAGGGCGCGGTGCACGTCGTGGACAACTGAGCTCAGAGCTCAGCGAGTGAACTTCCGAGGCGCGTCGAAGGCGGCAGCTTTGGCGCCGAGCTGGCGGTCGACCCAGCGACGCCGCGACGCCCGGGCCCGACGGTCGGCGACGTCATCGAGGCCCGGGACATTTCGTCGAAGCGTCTCCGCGGCAAAACGGAACGGGGCCTGGGCGAGAGGATGGAGGGCAAAGAGACCGACCGGGGGGAGGCCAAAATCCCGGTACATGGGGCCCGGGAGAAAGAAGCGGGCGTAGCCGAGGTGCACGCCATTCTCCCAGGCCGCGGTCAAGCGCTCGAGCATGGGCCGCGCCGGATCCGGCGCCGTTGCAAAGGCCGTCACGTAGGACTGGCAGAGGCGCCTCCCGTCCTCACCCGCGCCCCGGGCGCCTTTGAGCTGCGTCATGAAGGCGAGCTGAATCGCCTCCCGGAGGCCCTTCGGATACCACCGCGGACGCACGCCCATGACGTGGCCGATGTAGCGCCAGAAGTGCATCATCGCGCGGATCTCCTCTCCGGTGGGTCGGTAGCCCATCGCCTGCATGGCGAGGCCCGGCGCGGCGCTGCCGCCCATCAGGGTCAGGAGGGCGTCGGCCTGGCTTATGGGCACTCCCCAGGCCTCGAGGTCCCACTCTGGGTGGGCGAGCAGCCGCCGCCGAACGAAGACGTGCATGATGCGGACCCGAAGGGCTGCCGCCCGCCCCGGCTCCCCCGCCGACATGCCGCCGGGCTCGGAGACGTCGATCCAAAACGCGGCGGTTTCGGCGAACCGGTTCCGCGTGCTTGCGCCGGTGTAGGCCCCGGAGAGGATCAGCGGCTTGGCGACGGAGTTCTCGGCGTAGGCGGCGAGCGTGATGGTGCCGGCGAATCGAAACACCGACGTGCCGTAGCGCCGGAAGACCCGCGCCCCGAGGTCGACGAGGCGGTGGTCGACCCAGTCCGGGTCTTCCTCGATGTCGGCAAAGAGGTCCACCAAAGACGCCGGCGGGTCTTCGATGGAATCGACCCCAGAGGTGATCGCCTGGTCGAGGAGCGCCCTGCCCTCGTCGGGACTGCGACCGAGGTAAACCTCGTCGACGAAGGCTTCGGCGAGGGGATCGGCGTCGTAGTACATCGAGGCAAAGGTGCGAACGACCTCTTCGGGGGGGGCCGGGTCGAAACCCGTCGTCCGCCGGAGGACCGCCCGCAAGCGCCGGACCCAGGGCTCGTCGATGCGCTCCCAGTAGCGAAACTCGAGGGGACGCCGTGGGGCCGGAGTCTGCTGCGGCATGCCGGGAAGGTACCAGTCAGGGCAGAGGTGCGCGGCGATCTGAATCAAGCATTCGACCCCAGACCGCATCGTAGGGGTGCACCTTGTCGGCGCTCTCGGAAGCGCCCCGCGAGGGCCCGGCGCGGCGAAGCTCTCGGTCCTCGTTGGCCCACTTGAAGATGCCGCCTTCGAGATTGTAGGCGTCGGTGTATCCGGCCTCCCGAAGACGGTCCGCCACTGCGCCACTGCGCCAGCCGACGGAGCAATAGACGACGATGCGGGCGCCGGGTCGAAGGTTGAGGTCATCGAAAGAGGTGGTGTCGGGGTCGATGCGCCGGGCCCCGGCCAGATGACTGACGGTGTACTCGTCGGCCTCCCGGGCATCGAGCAGCACCGGCCGGCTCGCCTCTGGTCCCTCCAGCCACCGGGCGACGGTCTGTGTATTGATCCAGCGAACCTGCGGGTAGAGGCGCTCGATGGCGGTCCTCTGGACGGCCAGGCCCTGGGCGAAGACGAGAACCGGGGCGGCGAGGCCGACCGAGAGCACGAGCGCCGCGAGCGCGGCTATGGTTCCCCGACGAAGAGTCACATGTCAGATCTGTCGCCGAAGGCCCGCCGCGTCAAGGACCGCCGATCGATGCCATCGCCGCATTTGGCACTATAGTCTCGGCCCATGGCCGCTCCCTTCCCCAGCCTTCTGATCCGCGCCGACGACTTTGTCCCCGAAGGCGCCTTCGCCCGATCCCAGGCGGAGTTTCTGAGCCCCGACCTCGACCTGGTGGCCGACCTCGGCCGATTGCTCGAAGAGAAGAACGCCGGGGTGGTCGCCCATTTCTACATGGACCCAGAGCTCCAAGGAGTGCTCACCGCCTGCCCCTGGCCGCACATCCGCATCAGCGACTCGCTCCTGATGGCCGATTCGGCCATCGCCATGGCAGAGGCCGGCATCCAGAACATCGTCGTCCTCGGCGTCGACTTCATGAGCGAAAACGTCCGGGCAATCCTCGATGCCGCCGGGCACGGCGACGTCACCGTCTACCGCGTCGCGGAGGGCCCCATCGGCTGCTCCCTCGCCGAAGCGGCGACCGGCGACGCCTACGCCGCGTACCTCGCCGAGGCGGGGCAGACGGCGAACGCCCTGCACGTCGTCTACATCAATACGAGCCTCATCACGAAGGCCCAAGCCCAGGCCCGGGTGCCGACCATCACCTGCACGTCGTCGAACGTGGTCAAGACGATCCTCCAGGCGGCGACGCAGATCGACGACGTCGAGATCTTCTACGGCCCGGATACGTACATGGGCCAGAATCTCGAAGAGCTCTTTGGGGGCCTCGCCGACATGGACGAAGGAGCCGTCCGAGCGGTGCACGCGTCCCACACCCCCGACACGATTCGTGCACTCCTGCCCCGGTTGCACCACTTTCAGCAAGGGGTCTGCATCGTGCACCACATGTTCGGTGCGGACGTGACCCGGCGAGTCCGCGAGGACTACCCCGAGGCGATGGTGACGGCCCACCTCGAAGTCCCCGGCGAGATGTTCGCCCTGGGCATGGAGGCCAGCCGCAAAGGCCGCGGCGTGGTCGGGTCGACCTCGAACATACTGAACTTCATCAGCGAGCGCGTGCACGCCGCCGGAACGCGCAGCCCACACGACGCCACAGACGGCGAAGGAAACGGTGACGGCGAGACCAGGGCGACCCGGCTCTCCTTCGTGCTCGGCACCGAGGCGGGCATGATCACCTCCATCGTCCGGAAGGTGCAGGGCCAGCTCCGGGCCCAGCGGGCCGCGGGCGGCCCCGAGGTCGAAGTGGAAGTCATCTTCCCGGTCGCGAGCGACGCCATCGCCCAGACCGGAGACGACGACCTCGCCGTCGTCCCCGGGGTCCTGGCCGGTGAGGGCTGCACAGTCGCCGGCGGATGCGCGACCTGCCCCTTCATGAAGATGAACTCCCTCGACGCGACGCTCGATCTCCTGAAGCGCCTCGGCACAGAGGGCACAGAGGGCACAAGCGACGACAACGAGCTCCGGGCGTACCGCCCGAAGGAATACGCAGAGCTCATCGACGGCCAGAGCGCCGCGGAGCTGGGCGGCGAGTCGATCCTGCACATGCGCCACTTCCAAAGAGAGGGCGCGCTTTCGGACGAGCTCGTCGG
>JAFDCW010000303.1 GCA_019312705.1 Deltaproteobacteria bacterium | reverse complement strand
CCCCGGGAGAGCGCAGCCAAGCCCTGATTCGGGAGGCCGCCGCCATGGCTGGCCCGATGGGGCGGGTCGTCGAAATGGCGCCAGCCTTCATGGGACACGAGCGGGTCCACCTGACGATGCCGTACTTCGTGCACATCGAATAGGGGTTCCCGCCCTCTTTTCTGGTATGGTCTCCGCGTCATGGACGGCGAAGGGCTTGCGCCGAGCCCCATCGCGCGGCTCCTGCTAGACCTATCGGATCGAGGTGCTGATGGCAGCATCGAGATCGGGGGACGGCGTGTGGTGCTCCAGAGGGGGGCCGCGGTCGGCATGCATCCGGCCGCAGGCGACATCTCGTTCGATGCCTTCGTCGCCCGAGTCGGCCTCGTCGATTCCAAGGTCCTCGAAAGTGCCCGCGAAGACGCGAAAGCATCGGGGGGGTCTATCGATGATGCGCTCCGCCGGCTCGGCGACATCGACTCGGAAGCCTTAGGCGATGCGCGACGCGCAATGTGGCTCGACCGCCTCGTCCGTGGCATCGCCAAATTCGAGGACGACGGGGCCACCCCTGCTGCCTTCGTTCCCGACGCGGGCCACGACGAGCAAGCTGATGTCGTGCCCCTCTTTCCCCTCGTCCTCGACGCCCTCGCGCGGCGCGCGGCCCGCGGAGACGCCGGGCTCGTCGGAGCCCGGCCCGGCGATACCTTCGAGTGGGAGGATGGGCCCCATCGAGACACCGCCATCGCGTGGTCGACCATCGCGGATGCCGACGGCGAAGCTCCGACGATAAGCACACTGCTGAGGCGCCATCCCGCGACCGCGGCGACCATCGCAGCCCTCGTCCGGGCCGGCGTTGCGCGCATCGTGAACCCCAACGCCCCGGCCCCCCCCGGGCCGGAGTCCCAACCTTCCTTCGCTCCACCAACCGCTCAATCGCCCGTCGCCCATTCTCACCTCCATCCCGGAGCAGCAATCGCCCCCGGAGCGGCCCCCCGCGGCGAACCTCGCCTCTCCCCGGTCACGGGCACCCTCGACGATCCCCTGGCCCCCCTCGAGGCACGAATCCACGCCCTCGAACAGCGGGAGGCTCCCGGACACGAGCGGGCCGCGGCCTTTCGGGATCTCGCACGCGTGTGGCAGACGGAGTTTGCCTCCCTTTCCGAGGCCTGCCGGGCATACCGCGAAGCCGCGGCTGCGGACCCGTCGGATGTGGTCGCTCTCGAACAGAGCGCCATTCTCTGTGCAGCCGTCGCGGATCTCGACCTCTCGGTCGCCTACGACCAAGCGCTGCTCAATACCGGCAACGAAGCATACCGCCGCCCCACGCTCATGCGCCTAGCGCGAACGGCCCTCCGGGCCGGAGACACGGCGACCTGCGTCGACGCGCTCACGAAGGCCGCTCGTCATGGCGGAGGAGCCGAGCCCCTCGAGCTCGCGGCCGAGGTGCTCCGCCTCAGCGGAGACACCAAACGAGCCCTCCGCGAGGCCCAGCGCGCGGCCCGTTTCCTGGTGGGCGACCAACCGGGCCGAGCCCGCGCCCTTCTCGCCTGGGCCTACGCGGCCCGGTCAAATGACCCCCTCGTGGTGAGCGAGTACGCCACGGCCCTCTCCGCCGATGGCTACCCAGCAACCGCGGTCGGCGTGCTGGCCGAAGCAGCAGACTCGGTATCGTCCTCGGACCTCGCACGGTCCCTGCGTCGCGAGGGGGCCGAGCGTGCCTTGCGCTCCGATCAGGCAGACGTTGCGGCGACTCTGCTCACCAACCTTCACCACGGCGAGCCTGACGACGAGTCGGTGTACGAGCCGCTCCTAAGCGCCCTGGAAGCATCGAGCACTTCTCTCGCTGTCGCCATCGCCGCCGAGTCAATCTCCCGGGGCTGCTCCGCCGACCGTCGCGCCCGCTGGCTGATTCGGTCAGCGAATGCCCACCGTGCAGCCGGAACGGACCTCGACTACATAGCCGCCCTGCTCAGCGACGCCCTTCGAGCCGAGCCGTCGGGGGGCGAAGCGCTCGGGCTCCTAGACGAAGTCGCCGGCGCGGCGGGTGACCCGCACCTTTCCCTCGACGCCATCGAGCGCGCCGCGCGATCCGTCGATGGCGACGCCCGGGCTGGTCTCCTGGCAGAGCTCGGCATGCGAGCAAACGAAAGCGAGGATGGGGCGGCGCGGGCGTTGTGGGCCTTCTCCGAACTCTCCCGGGCCATTCAGGACGGCGGCCTGGACGACTCGTCCCTCGCCCACCTCAACGAGCGGGCCCAGGTCGAACGGGACGCGATCAGCTCCGCGGAGCGCGAACTCGAAGGCGCATCTTCTGACGAGCGCACCGAAGCCTCCCGTCGCCTCGCCTCTCTCCTGCGCACGCAGCCGCACGACCGGAAGCGGGCCATGCAGCTCTATGCAGAGGCCCTCGCCGACGACCCTGGGGACGCCATGGCAGCCACTGCCTACGAGCGCCTCGCCTGGACCGCAGCCGCAGACGACGACCAATTCGCCCACGCGACCCGACGCCTCACAGCAGTAGACTCGACGACGGAAAAGCTCCGGCTGCTGCGACGCATCGTGCGCCTCACCTTCCGTGACGGGCTCCACGAGGCATCCGCCGACACCGCGCGCATTCTCCTCAGCATCACCCCGGACGATACAGAAGCGCTCCTTCGCCTGGGTCACTCCGCGATGGCCTCCGAGGAACCGGAGATCATCATCCGAGCCCTCGAGTTCCGCCTCGACGCCGCCCAAGGCCCGCGGGAAACGGCCCATCTCACCGCGCAACTCGCGGTCGCCGAGGAGGCCGTAGGCAACGTCGAAGGAGCCATCACGGCGGCGCGCCGGGCCCTCGCCCTCGCCCCGGACAGTGCCCGGCCCGCCTCGCTCCTCCTTCGCCACCTCGACCCGATGGGCAGAGAAGAACGAGTCGAGGCGCTGCTCGCCGCCCGGAGTTGCTTCGGCGACTCGGCCCCGCTCCTCGCCCGGCTGGCCGAGGCCGCGGCTTCGGCGGGCCTTCGGGAAGAGCGCGACGAGGCCATCGAAACCTGGTGCGGCGTATCGCCTCTCGACCCGCTCCCCGCCACCCAGCGCCTCATGTGGGCTACCGCCACCGAGGACATCGAACGCCTGCGGCATGCCATCGTGCACGCTCTCGGCGCCCACGGCGTCGAAGAACGAGCCATCATCAGCGCCCTCAAGCGCCTGGTGGCCGTCGCGGGCGCAGACATCGGTGCACCGTTGGCGCTCCGCGCCGTCGACCGACTCGGCCACCGGTCGAGCCGAATCGTCCGATACGCCCGCACTCTCGCGGACGGCGCCGGTAGCCCCGAACCCCGCGTCGCTGCGCTCGAGCGCAGCATCGCTCTCGCGGACACAGAAGACGCCCTGCCCCACCTCGAGGCCCTGGCGGAACTCTACCGTCGCGTGGACCGGCGGGCGGCAGAAGCACGCGCCCTGCTCCGGGTCCTGTCGGTCGATGCCCGCCACGAACAAGCCCTCGATCGCCTCGCTGAGATCTACGCAACCTCCGGCGAGACGGGGCGGCTCTTGGCTGTCCTGGCGTTGCGCCTCGATGCGGCCGAGGACATCGATGACCGCGGAGAATGCTTGCTCGATCTCGCTGTCGCCAGCTTGGAACGGGCCGGGGACTTGCAGCGCGCCGCGGGGTTCGTGGAGCGCTTCGTCGATGAAGGTGACGGTGATCCCGAGGCGGCGCGTCGCGCGGCCTGCGCCGTCGCGGGGGTCGCGGGCACGCAGTCGACGGTGACCGTACTCTGTCAGGCGGCCATGGCGCTCCCGCCAGTGAGCGCGACCGCGGGCTCGCTCTTCGAGCAGGCAATCGCGCTCGCAGAAGCCGATGGCTCCCACCAGCAACTCGCCTTCGAGGTCGCGTCCGAGGCACTCGCGCACTGCCCCCGGAGCGCGCCGATCCTCGTCAGCTACGAGCGACTGGCCCTCGGACTCGGAGAGACCGAGGCCGCCCAGGCGACCTATCGGGAACTCGCAGACCGGGCGATGGGCCGCCACGGGCGGCGCGCCCTCTTCTACAGAGAGGCGCGATTCATCGAGCAAGCGGGGGACCTCCCCGGAGCTCTCGACGCATACATCAAAGCCTTCGACCTCTCGCCCGGTGCCGGGGTCGTCTACAAGGCGGCCGTGCGCCTCTCGACGCAGCTCGGCGATTACCGCGCCCTCGCCCGGATCACCGAAACCCTGGCCCTGTCCCTGCGGCACCCCGACGCGCGCCTCGAGATGCTCGTCCGAGCGGCCGGGCTCTACGAGCGCTCACTGGATGACCCGGCGAAGGCCTTCGAAGTGCTCTTCGGTGCCCTCGAGCAACTCGGCAAGCGGGAACTGCTCGACGACTTGCGACGCCTCGCCGGCATCGTCGAAAGCAAGAACGGCGACGAGGGTCGCGCAGCCCGAACCCGGCTGGTCGAGCTCTTCCGCCATCGGGCAGAACAAGCCTGGGACGACGAGGACCGGGCGAAGCAGCTCCTCGATGTGGCCGAGATTCTGTGGAGCGATGCAGGAGCCCACGACGAAGCTCGGGCGACCATGGAGAACGCCCTCACCCTCGTCGAGGGGGCCGACGTCGAGGATGACGTGCGCGCCCGCTTCTTTGCCCAGGTGGCCGAGTGGCTGGTCGAGGAAGCACCGACCGAAGCCACCGAGAAGATGCAGCGGGCCCTCGACCTCGCCCCCGACGACAACGTAGTGCAGCGCCTGTCGGTGGAACTCGGGGTCACCCCGAACAGCACAACCGCACCCAAGACCCACACCAACGCCGACACCGACTCGGACACCGACTCGGACACCGACTCGGACACCGACACCGACACCGACTCGGACCCGGACTCGGACTCGGATTCGGATTCGGACTCGGACTCGGACACCGGCTGGGACCCGGAACCGGACACGGACGCACCGTCCGACACGCCCTCCAACGCTGAGATCGACGACCCTGAGCGACGCATGGCGGTCGTCCCCGAGGAACCCGAGACCCCGCGCCGAACGACGCCAGGCACAGGCCCCCAGGACGAATTCCCAGAGGATGGCGGGCGTCAGACCCAGCCAGGAACCGGTCCTCGAGAGGAAGACGGCGTCGCAGACGGTGACGGGCACCAGACGTCCCCCGGAGCGGGCCCCGGGCGGAGGGCTCGGCTCGGCCCACGAATGGGTCCCGGCCCCTCGAGCCACGGTGTGGCCGGGGCCACCAAACCCCCGCCACCGTTCGCGGCGGGGAATTTCTCCGACCCTCCCGCTACCCAGGACTATGCCCAGGTCGCGGATGCCGCCGACTCGTCCGTAGAGCAAGCCGAAGCCGGGACCGACACCGCAACCGACGTCGGCCCCGAGGTGAGCTCTCAACCCGAGGTGCACGCCGACCCCGACCAATCACCGGAAGCCTCGAATGACGCCGGTCGAATGAACTTCCGCCCATCGGTCATCGACGACGAAGAGATGCGATTGCGCAGCGCGATGGCCCAGAACGACCTCGATGCAGCCGCGCGCCTGGGGCCGAAGCTCGCCGAGGACCCGACACGGCGCCGGGAAGCCGTGGATGTCCTGCTCTGGCTCGTACGCCGCGACCCCTCGCGGACTGCGATGCTCCGACTTCTCGCGTCCGTCGCCGCGGAAATTGAAGCAACCGCGGTCGCACAAACCACTGCCGATATCGTGTCGCTCTTCGATTCCAAGGTGGCCCCCCCGGGCCACGGCGCCCTGGTCGACGTGAGCGCGTACATCGAGCAGGCGGATCTGGCGGTGCGCGGCACGGCCCTCGATAGCGCCGGGGTGCTCTTCTCGCTGCTCTGGGAGGGGGCCGCGCCGCTCTTTCGACTGAGCGCACAGGACGCCGGCACGAGCGGGCTCACTCCCCTCTCGCCCCTGTCTCCCACTCGCCTGGCGACCGCCTACGCGCACGCGCTCCGGGTCCTCTCTCCAGGAGAGGTCTCCCTCTATGTCAAACCCTCGGATGGCCGAGACATCCAGGTCGTGGCAACCCATCCACCGGCGATCATCGTCAAAGCCAGTGCCGAAACTGAGAGCCAACAGTGCCCTCCGTCGGCCGCGACGCGATGAGCCTCGCAGCGAGTTTGTGGGACACCATCCCGGGGCGCCTCCAGGGCGAAATCCGCGAGCACCTCGCCATTTCTGGCCCCGCACCGTCCTTCGACGATGTTCACGCTTGGGTTCGCGAGGCTGGCGCCCGGGCGGGTCTCCTGCTCGTTGGCTCGGTGCGCACGGCGGTGGAAGCCCTCGTCGCGGACGCCGTGGACGTCAGTGCGAGTGCCCTCGACAGCGAAGAGGCGTTTTCTATCGCCGCGAAGAACTCGGGGCCGCTTCGGGCGATTCTCTCCTTCGCCCTCTCGGACAACTTCCTCGCAGCGCGATCACGAGCACTTCGCAGCGACGACTAGGATCAACGGGCGGCCAAGGCCTGCGCCAAGGGGCATTGCGCGCGATCGGGCGCAATGCCCCGGCGATAGTTTTCGAGGAGGGCCTTGGAACGCTGGGCAAGCAACCGCCGAACCTGCCGTCGGGCACCCCTGACGCGGGGGATGCTCAGGTTGTCGTAGGCGGTCGTCTGGTGACGCATCCAGGCAATCACCGCGGCTTCGGCCCGAGCCTCGACGGGGATTCGTTTGGTGCGGGCGACGGTTCCGGACCCCACTGGGGTCGCGTGGCGAGTCACCGCGTCTGCGAGGGCGGTCTCAAAGACGGCGTGGCGCGGATGGAAATCCAGGTAGTCCGCCACACTCCTTTGGAAGTCGCGCACATACTGAACCTGGTGCTGCGCACTGCGGCGCCGCGACGCCTCGAGCTTCTTTTGGTAGGCGGGAGTGTTGCGCTCCGCATCGAGGGCCGCTCGGACGTGCTCGACGACTTCGGCGGCGGCGAGGACTCCCTTGGAAAATGTCCGACGCCCTTTCTTCTCTTGGACCGTCCAACTATCGGTCGCAGCTTTCACCCGCCTCGTCAGGGTCGCGTCCCCCGGAGGCAGGAGAGTCCAGTCCTCCGGCACGAGGCGCTCTACCCCGTCGGCGAAGAGGTAGTACCCCGTTCGACGCCCCTTCGAGACAGAATGATTGGCGGTGGCCATCGCGGGAATCTAGCGCCGAGGGGCACGGTTCCCAATGATTCAATTGTGCGATGACATCCGCTGCACCCTTCGAGAACGCGGGTGCTCAGGGAGCTGCGGCTGGCAGAATCGCATCCGGACAGGTCGCGTCTTGCCCAGGGAAGCAACAGGAGATTTCCTCGTCCGCGGACACTGGCGCGTAGAGGCAGTTCCGTCCCCGACAGAGAGTGACCGGCCAGATGAACGGACGGCCATCTACGCTGGTGTGACCCAGCGTCTCGCCGAAGGGCTGGATGTCGATCAGCACCTGGGAGCGTGCGCTCGGGTCGGCGGGCAGGAAGCCGTCGTTGAGTGCCTGCACATAAGCAGCCGGCAGGATTTCGAGGGACATGATCGCCGTGCCTGGGGTCGTGGGACCCGCAGAAGATGGCACGAAGGCGGTGTTCCGAATGGTGAACGGGTTCGGCAGGCCACCGAAGTTCACAGTGGTCCCGGCCGAATCGAAGACCTCGACCTCAGCCCCACCGACGAGGAGGCCGTTC
>JAFDCW010000302.1 GCA_019312705.1 Deltaproteobacteria bacterium | reverse complement strand
CCAGCCGAAGTTGCCGCCGTCGAAGTCGTCGGCGAAGCGGGTGACGGGGATCGGTTGACCGATGGGGAAGACGAGACGCTCGACCAGCACCCGCGGTCCGGCGGTGACGCCGTCGTACTCCACGAGCAGATCGAACTGCATCTCGCCGACGCAGTCGACGTCGGGGATGGGCAATTCGATCTCGGCCTGGGGCGTCGCCCCCGCGCCGGAGCGCTCGAGTTGGGCCGGGTCGAGGTCGACCCAGGCGAGGTCGTCGTCGTTGAGCAGGAGACCCGGCGGAAGATCGACCGGCACGAGCGTGGCGCGCACGTTCACTGCGGTCTCGTTGCCGCGGTTCATGAGGTCGAAGGCGAGCTTGATCGTCTCGCCGACGTCGAAGAAACCGTTGCCGTTGCCCACGCCACCGGCCGCCGGTTCGTCGCCGACCAGGACGTCTTCCAGGGTCAACACGGGCTCGGTCGGCGTGAACTCGCAGGTGAGCGTCGGCTCCTCGATCAGGAGGTCGTCGACCGCGAACTCGGCCACGTGCGGGAAGCCCTGGTCCGAGGCGTCGAAGCGAATCTGAAGGGTGTTGACCGGGGAATCGAAGACGCGGGAGTACTGCTGGTAGCCCTCGCTGTTGGTGGAGTGGCCGACCAACCTGATGAAAGGGGCGCCGTCCAGGGAGTACTCGGCGAGCAGCAAGTCCCAGAAGTTCTCAGTCGCGATGTCGTACCAGTAACTCAGCCGGAAGCCGGACTGGCCCCCCAGGTTGAAGACGGGACTGAGGAGCGTGGTCACCGCGTCGACGTCGTCATCGTCGTCGGCGCCGCCGAGGGCGTTGCCGGTCACCCAGGCCATCACGCCCGGATCGGGTGTGTGGTCGTCGTCGTGTTGCCAGGTCGTCGGGTTGGGATCTACACGGACCCAGATGCCGCTCGTGGCGGGGTCGTCGCCGTCCGGGTTGACGGTCCAACCCGTGTCCGTCTCCATGTCGTCGATCAGCCAAGGCGCGAAACCCGGGAAGCCGGTCTCGACGGCGAGCGACCCCGTCGAACAGCCCTCGACGGCCTCGAAGCTCACGGTGAAGGGGATCGAGTCGAGGCAGGGCGTGGAGGCGTCGATCAAGAATTCGAAGAGAACTGGACCTGCAGCCACTGTCTCGTTGGGTCCCACGTTGCCGAGCAGGATGCGGTCGGTGAGCAGCGTCACGCCGGGGTGGCTGCTCGTGAGCACGGCGACCACGCCGGTGGCGGCGGCGCCCGCGTTCGTGACGGAGACGCTCAAGCTCACGCGCTCGCCCGGTTCGGGGAAGCCGTTGAGGTTGCTGGGCGGCAGCGAGTCGTCGACCGCGAAGCCCGCGAGCACGAAATGCGCGACGGGGTCGAGGGCGACCGATGTCTCGGTGTCGTCGATCGAGACGCAGCCCGAGGCGTCGAAGGAGGCGACGCGGTAGAAGACCTCGGTGCCCTCCACGACGTCATCGTCGAAGACCTCGACCGTCGCGGGGAAGGGCGCGACGATCGTCGCGACGGGCAGGTCGCCCACCGTGCCGCCACGGTCGTTCTTGTAGAGCTCGTAGGCGACGACGCTGCCGGACATGTCCGAAGGCCAGGTGATCCGGACCTGCGGATGGAGGTTGTCCGGGTCGATCAGGCGCTCGAGGGCCGGTGTCGGCGCCGCCGGGGGCGTGCAGGCTGGCGAGCCACCGACGAGCGTCGCGCTGGCGAGCTCGTGGTGGACGTAGGCCAGGTCGATCTCCGCACCGTTCGGCGTGCCGTTGGCGAGGTTGCCGTCGTCGTCGTCAACGAAGACGTAAGCGTCGTAGGCCGAGTCGGTCTGATCGGGCAGGTAGGAATCGGACATCGTCAGGTGGCGGTAGAAGAGGCTCTCCATGGCGTACCACCCGGCCGCCTCGCTCCCGCCCGCGGCCGTCGCCTTGTCTCTGAGCAGGCGCGCGAGATGCCAGTTGGCCTGGGCGAAGATCTCGCCCTCGCAGTGGGGCTCGAAGCCGAGGATGCCGAGGCCCGGGTCGCAGAAGCTCGCGACGTTGGACACGGTCATGAGGCCGCGGAAGCCCTCGCTGATGTTGCGGAAGCCATTGCGGTCGCCGATCACGAAGTAGGGCGCGATCCGTGAGTCATGGGAGTAGAGGGCGGCGATCGTGTCGCAGAGTCCCTCGGCCCTCGCGCGCTCGGGATCGCCGGGCGCCAGGTGGGTGGCGCCGTCGAGGCCGTGGCCCCATTCGTGCTGGATGACGTCGGCCATGAGGCCGGAATTGTTGCAGTTGGCGCCGCTCGAGTAGAAGTTGAACTGCGTGCCGTCCCAGCTGGCGCGACACTCGCTGTTCTGGTTCACGAGGGCGGTGTTGCGCATCGTGAGCCAACCGTTGGTCTCGGCGTCGGTGAGGTGCTTGCTCACCTGCCGGCGGATCGTGCTCAGGTGATACCAGACGTTGCGTTCGGCCCCCGTGGACCAACCGTTGCCGTTCCCATCCGAGCCGCCCGTCCCGAAGGCCAGGTCGCCTCCGCCGATGCGTTCGACGAAGGCGTCGGTGGGCCGAGAGCAACCGTCGCAGAAGACGTCCAGGAACGGGCCGCGGAGGACGGCGTTGACGGGCTGGGCCGGATCGAAAGCGAAGCTGCCGTCGGGGTCGCTCAGGAACGTCGCCGGGTTGCGAACGACCGCGTCGCCCATGCCACGGATCGACTCCTCAACCTCTTCGATCGGACCGAGCAGGACGCCACCGGTCACGCGCCCGCGCGGAACCGCCGGCTGCGGGCATTGGTAGAAGTTGCTGTCCGCCAGGCCGATGGGTTCGCCGGTGAGCGCGTCGTGCCACCAGGCCCAAGTCTCGCTGCCGTTTTCCAGCCGGAACGCGCCGCGCCAAGCAAGGCGATAGGACAGCCCTCGCCCGGGAATGCCGGCGTAGGAGCGCGGGTCGTCCGCGTGGGGGAGGACGACGAGGCGTCCCTCGTCGAGTTCTTCGCTCGGCTCGAGTTGTTCGCTCGTCTCGTCGCTGGCGCCGAGCGCCTTGGCTAGGCGCGTGAGGGCGGCGTCGCGCGCGGTCGCCGAGTCGAAGCGCGGGATGGGGGACAACAGGCCGAGATCGTCGCCGATGCGGGCGCTGCCGAATTGCACGAGCCGACCTGAGTGGATGCGGAAGAGCACGAAGGCGTCTTCGACCGGGACTCCGCCGCGTTCGGCCAGGAAGGTCAGCGTCTGGAGGCGCCCCCCGTCGAAGCTGACGCTGGCCCCGGGAGACAGGCGAAGGTCGACGCCCGCAGGGATGCGGAACAAGCCCGAGTGGTGGCCCATGAAGGCGCGAGCGAGGCTCTCCAACTTCGGAAGCGACTCGCCCACGGACGCGAAGGGCATGCCCGAGCCAGACGCCAAGGCCAGGCGGTCCGTGCGGCGGTCCCAGCGGGCTTGCCAACTGCCACCGGCCTCCGCGAGGAAGGCGCCCCAAGCGGGGTCCTCGGCGCTGCGGGTCCCATTCCAAGACGCGTCGCCGGCCGCTTGGATGACTCGCGGTGGCGGGATGAGCCCGGCGGGGGACTGCTGGGGACCGAAAGCCGCGACAGAAAGGGGGAGGACGCCCAGGAGGGCGAGGCCGCGGAGAAGCGGGGACGGGGACATCTTGGGACTCCAGGAGGGCGGATGGTGCCGGGATGTTAGTCCAACGGGAGCCTTCATGGCGCCCTGGGGCCCGCCGCAGGTCCTGATGGAGGTCATCATCGGGGCCGGATCCGGATGCCGCAGGGCCGACGCCCCGTTCACGCAGCCGTGAGCGCCCGGTCTTCCAGGCTTGCGACCGATCGACCAGCTGCCGCTGGGGGCCCGAGGCGGTCTCGGCTCTCCCGCTCGCCAGGCGGATCGCTGAGTCTCATCCGGCGGACCGGAAGTAGGATGCCCGCGGTCGGCCTCGCGCCGGCCGGGAGCGTCCCTCTTGAGCGAGTCCCAGTCCGATCAGCGCGAGCCTGAGTCAAGCGACCCGGCACCGGTGGAGCCCCGGCGGACCTTCGGGGTGCGGCGGCTGCTGCCGTACCTCGTCGTGGCGATTCTCCTGGCCTTGGGCCTGCGCTTTGCGCCGGGCCTGCGCGAACTGCTGGACGACCTCGCCCACTTGAAGGCGACCCTTCGGCAAGCCGGCCCCTGGGGCCCGGTCGCCTTCTTCGGTCTCTGCCTGCTCTGCATGCCGCTGGGGTTGCCGAGGCTCAGCCTCAGCTTCGCCGCGGGCCTGCTCTTCGGCGCCGCCCTCGGCCTCCCCCTGGCGCTGTTCGGGACCACGGCCGGAGCCTGGCTGGTCTTCCTCTTCACGCGACATCTCGGGCGCGACTTCGGCTTGAACACGAAGCGGCTGGCTCGCTATCGCTGGACGCGTCGCCTCGACTCCCCGGGCATCGGGACCATCTTCCTCCTGCGCCAGGTGCCCCTTCCCGGCGTCGCGGTGAACGTCACCATGGGGCTCTCGCGTTGCTCCCAGGGGATCTTCCTGGGAGGGACGCTGCTCGGCTACTTTCCCCAGGCGGCGGTGGCCGTGCTCGCCGGCAGCGGCCTCGGGAAGAGCTCCGGTGAGAAGGCCGCCTGGCAACTCGGCGGCGCCGTCCTTGCGGCCCTCGTCCTGGGGTTGCTGGCTTGGCGCGCGGGGGCATTCGCCGCGAGAACGAACGCGGAAGGCGAGGACTCGGACTGACGCGTGAGCGGGGCTCGTGACCTGAGCAGCGAGTCGGCAGTCTCGCGGGCGGCTTCGCTCCTGAATGCGTTCAGTCGCCGGCGGCCGCGGCGGCCTCGGCGCGCTCCCGGGCTCGTCGTTCGGCCCGGGGGAAGCCGATCTCCTCGCTGAAGAACCACCAGGTCATGACCTGCACGCGCATCCGGCCGGCCACGACGGCCGGGTCGGCTTCGGCGAGCCGCCGGGCCTCCTCGATCGAGCCGACGTCGTAGAGACAGAGCCCGCGGAGCGTGGGGTCGGCCTGGTCGCTGAACGGCCCCGCGACGAGCATCTTGCCCTCTTCGGACATGGCCTTGAGGTGCGCGCGGTGGAGCTTCTGGTACCGCAGGACTTCCGCGTCCGGAATCTTCTCCGCATCGGGATTCGCGACCAACAGCACGAACTGGAGCGAGCGGAAGGCCCGCGCCTTCTCCGTGTCTCCGGCACGGAGCGCGGGGGCGTTCAGGAGCAGGCAAGAGAGCAGCAGCAGGGGCAAGGGACGCAGCATCGGAACCTCCGGGGGGAGGCAGCATGGCATCACTCCGGCCCGGAGCCCGTTGTCCGGCCGAGCCCGATCGACCGAGCGCTTGCTGCTAACCTGCCCGGGCTGCAGGACGTCACGCGACGCGCGCCGGGTCCGCCCTCTCGCGCCCAAGGCCAGGCATGAACGCCGATCAGATTCTCCTCTTCGTCATCCTCGGCGTCGTCATGGCGATGCTGGTCTGGGGCCGTTTCCGCTACGACGTCGTCGCCTTCGTCGCACTCTTGGTCGCGGTCGTGGTCGGCGTCGTGCCCTCCGACAGAGCCTTCGAAGGGTTCGGGCATCCGGCCACGATCGTCATCGCCATGGTGCTGGTGGTGAGCCGGGGACTCTCGAACGCGGGCGTCGTCGACATCCTCGCGAAGGCCGTGACGGGTTGGGCCCACAGCCTGACCTCCCACATCATGGTCATGACCGGCCTCGCCGGGGCGCTGTCCGCTGTCATGAACAACGTCGGGGCGCTGGCGCTCCTGATGCCCGTGGACCTCCAGGCCGCACGCAAGGCGAAGCGGCCCGCCTCCCTCACGCTCATGCCCTTGTCGTTCGCCTCGATCCTCGGGGGCCTGATCACGCTGATCGGCACGCCTCCCAACATCATCATCGCGTCGTACCGCCAGGAGGCCCTCGGCACGCCGTACTCCATGTTCGACTTCGCGCCAGTCGGGCTCGTCGCCGCCGTGGCCGGCATCCTCTTCGTGGCGCTCGTGGGCTGGCGGTTCCTTCCGAAGGACCGCGGCGGCGCCACCGACGCGAAGGGCTTCGAGCTCGAGAGCTACCTCGCCGAGGGCCGCGTGTCTCCTGGCTCTCCGGTCGTCGACAAGAAGGTGCGCGAACTCGACGCGCTCGCCGCGGAGCAGGAGGTCGACATCGTCGGCTTGGTGCGAGGGGGGAAGC
>JAFDCW010000301.1 GCA_019312705.1 Deltaproteobacteria bacterium | reverse complement strand
GCGCCTGCTGAACGCGCTCCACCAGTTGCATCGGCGTGAACGGCTTCAGCAGCAGGTTTTCCTCGACGGTTGGCCCCTTGGGCAGGTCGCTGCCGACGTCGATGTGGCCCGTCATGAAGAGTACCGGGAGCCCCGGCGCTTTTTCGTACAGGATCTCCGCGAGTTCGATGCCGCTCATGCCGGGCATGGCGACGTCCGTGAGCAGGAGGTCCGGCGGGCGGGCCATCTCCTCGTACGAGGCGAGCGCGCGCTTCCCGCTGCACGCGCTCACGACGTCGTACCCATAGCGCATGAGGATATTGGCGACCAACCTGAGGACGGGCGCTTGATCCTCCACCAGAAGGATCGTCCCCGTGCCACTCGGGATCGTCTTCTCCACGATCGCGGCGACGGGGGCAGGGTCGTCGACACACCTCGGCAACCAAACGTTGAAGGTCGTCCCATGTCCGAGTTTGGTCTCAACCGTGATGAAGCCGTGGGCCTGCTCGACGACACCGTGGCAGATCGAGAGCCCGACTCCGGTCCCTTGCCCGACGGGTTTCGTGGTGAAGAAGGGGTCGAAGATCCGTGCCGTGAGCTCGGCGGGCATTCCCGTCCCGGTGTCGGTGACCGAAAGCAGGACGAAGTCGCCTGGCTCGGCGCCCGGGTGAGCTTTCGCCTGCTGCGCGTCCACGGTCACGTTGCGAGTCTCGATGGAGAGGGACCCACTCCGCTTCATCGCGTCGCGCGCGTTGATCGCCATGTTGACGAGCACTTGCTCGAACTGGGAGGGATCGACCTTGACCAGCCACAGGTCGGGCGCCGACGACCGCGTGAGGTCGATCCCTTCGCCGAGGGTCCGCCTCAGCATGCGCTCCACTGAAGCGCTCAGGCGGTCCAGATGCACGGGCCGCGGCTGCACGACCTGCTTGCGGGCGAAGGTGAGCAGCTGTCGGGTGAGCGCCGCACCGCGCGTGGCGGCGTCTCGAATCTCCGCGGCCCCCGTCCCCGACGGGGTGCTCGGCGACCCGCGATCGAGGATCAGCTCGGCGTTGCTCAAGATGATGGTCAGGAGGTTGTTGAAGTCGTGGGCGATGCCACCAGCGAGCTGGCCCATGGCCTCGATCTTCTGTGCCTGCAAGAGTCGTTCGGCGAGGGCGTGGCGCTCGGTGACGTCCTCGGTGGTGACGACGGCGCCGCGCAGCTCCCCGCTCCGGTCGAAGATGGGTTGCGCGCTCACGCGCAACCAGCGCATGACCCCAGCCAGCGTCGGCACGCCGAGCTCGACGCCTTGAACGGCCCGCCTCTCGCGCAACGCGGTGGGCACGGGCAGCGCCTCGTAGGGCAATACGGTGCCCGTCTCGTCGGTGAGCTGCCAAGCGGGGTCGGCGACGAGCTGCCCAATCAGGTCCTCTGGCTTCAACCCCGACAACGCGGCGGCCGCGGGGTTCGCGTACTCGATGCGCCCCTCGGCGTCGACCATCACGACCCCGGCCGCCATGGACTGCAGGACGAGGTTCATCCGCTCGACGGTCTCGCGCAGCGCCTCGACACGACCCGGGATTGCGTCGACATCACGCGCGCGGATCGATTCGTCGTCGGTGACCGATACCCCTCCTCCTCCGGACATGCCCAATCGTACAGAGCTACCCTAGGTCGTCACAAGGCGCGCCATCACAGCGGCTGCGGTCGCGGTCACCCGAATTCATGCGAAGCGTCCATGATCTCATGACACCATTTGGGAGCGCGACGCATGACCGCCCTCGCGGACAGCGTATGACCCTACGGGCAGGCCATCGCGGCGGCGTATCGGTCGAGCATGTCGCGGGGATCGAGCCCGGCGCTCCGTGCGAGGCGTAGCAGCCTGCCGTGAGCAGGCCGAGAGAGGTGAAGGGAATGAGGGATAGGAGAAGCGCGCGCCGCCCCAGCATTCGCGAAGCGTACCGCGCCGCGGCATCGGCCGGGGTGACCGTCTGCGTTGGCTCGCGCTATGGCCTCATCGAAGCTCGATGCAGCGACTCGATAGAGTGGGCCAGGCCAGTGTTACCCTCGGCCATGCGCACCGTGCTTCACGTTGCTGTCGTTTTCCTGCTCGTGGTCATGGGCTGTGGGGACGACGGCATGATGTCGTCCTCAGACGGTGCGGTAGACGCACCCGACGCTGCGATGGGCGTCGCACCTCCGGCGCTTCCAGTCCTGACGATCGACGGAATGTGTCCGGAGAACTGGACCGAGGTGACCGACGCCATGGGCCTCTCGACGTGTGAGCCGTGGCCCGCCACGGCGGATACGAGCTGTCCGGACGGCGAGGCGTGGTTCGTGGGAGGGACTGGGTGCCTACCGATCGGGACACCATGCCCTGTTGGCGACTTCGCGGAGGATCTTCCGACCGGCAGCCCAACGCTCTACGTGCTTGCGGGTGCGGTGGGCGGCGACGGTACGCGCACTGCACCCTATGGAACCATCGATGACGCGATGGCCTCCTCGAGCCCCGGAACGGTGATCGCCCTCGCCAAGGGAAGCTACGACGCGCCCGTGCAGCTTTCTCCGGGCGTCACGCTGCACGGCGCGTGCGCGGCTGAGACGATCATATCGAGCTCGACGCCGAGCGATCTCGCCGGTGTCATCACGATCATGGGTGCCGACGCGCAGGTGCGAAACCTGACGATCGGACCCAGCCGCCGACCAGGAGTCTGGGTCGAGGGGGCGGGCCGGGGTCTTCACCTCAGAGGCGTGGAGGTCCGAGGCACGGAGAACGTCGGCATCGTCGTATTCACCGGTGCCTTGCTGACCGCCGAGGGGCTCAGAGTGGCCGGCACCGACCCGAGGAGCGACCTGAGGTTCGGCCGGGGTCTCATCGTGCAGGCCGGTGCTTCAGCAACGCTCTCGCGCGCCATCTTCGAGGGAAATCACGATGTCGCGGTGTCTGCGAGCCAACCGGGTACGACCCTGGCGCTGACCGATGTCGCCGTACGGGACACGCTCGGTCGAAGGAGCGAAGGAGATCGCGGCTGGGGTTTCTCCGTGAGCCTTGGCGCTTCGGCGACGGTGACCCGCACGATCTTCGAGCGCAATCGCGATCTCGGGGTAGGGGCGTTCGACCCGGATACCACGGTCGAGATCACCGACGCGGTCGTCAGAGATACGCGCCCTCGAGAAAGCGACGGCGCCGGCGGTGGTGGAATCCTCGTCGAGCTCGGGGCGTCTGCCGTGATCACGCGCCTCGTCGTCGAGGACAACCGCCAATCCGGGATCCTCGTCGACCAGTTGGGTTCGACCCTCGCGCTCACCGACGCGGTCGTTCGGGGCACACTCTCTCGTGAGAACGATGGCCGTTTTGGTCGGGGCCTGAGCTTGCAATTCGGCGCATCTGCGATGGTCGCTCGCGCGGTATTCGAGGCCAATCGGGACATCGGTGTGTTCGCAAACAATGAGGGCACGACCCTCGCCCTGACGGACGTCATCGTCCGCGACACTCTCACGCGGGAGAGCGATGGAGAGTTCGGCCGGGGCGTGAGCGTGCAGGTTGGCGCTTCCGTGACGGTGACGCGCGCGATAGTCGAACGCAGTCGGGACGTGGGGGTGCTCGCAGACGGCCCTGGCGCGACGGCCATCCTGGTCGATACGGTCGTCCGTGACACGCTCAGCCAAGAGATCGACGGTCGCTTCGGCATGGGTGTCGGGGCCTACGCCAACGCAGTCGTGAGGCTCGAGCGCTTCGACATCGTCGGGGCCGCGCTCTGTGGGGTGCAGATCGCCACGGGCGGACAAATGGACCTCCTGGATGGACGGGTTCGGGCACAGCCCATCGGGGCGTGCGTGCAGGTCGACGGGTATGACGTCGGGCGATTGACCGAGGGGGTCCGCTACGAAGACAACGAAAGCAACATCCAGACGACCGAGTTGCCCGTTCCGGAAAGCGCGTCCTCGATCGACACCGCTCCGTGAGCGTCTCTAGATCCGGTAGCGCAGCGCGAAGGCGGGGGTCAGGACGACGCCGCTCACCGAGAGCGGTGACGCGCCGAGGTCGCCGCTCCAGGTCTCCCAACCACCGGTGAGTTCGACCATCACATGCAGGCGGCGGAAGCCGAGGGCCAGACCGAAGACCCCGCCGATGCGAAAGCCCGTAGCCGATAGCGCGCTGAGGGCCGGGGCGCCGCCGGTTCCTCCATCGAGGTGGCCGAAGACGTGCTCTACGCCGACCCGGGCCCCGATCCACATCTGTACGATGGACAAACCATCGACGCCCAGGAGCAGCGGCAGGTCTGCGCCGACGCGGGTGCCGCCCTCTCCCTCTGCCCCACTACCGGCGCCGCCGAGAAACCCGACGTAGGGGCCGATGCCGCCGAGCAGAGCGAGCCTCAGAGGGCTCTCCTCGAGGACGAGCTCTTGGCGAACGTCCAGCCGTACCAGCGGCCCGGCCACGGTGACGCCGACATCTGTATGGTCGAGAACGCCGTAGCGGAATGCACCCGCCGGAGCGACGCCGCTCCCTTGGGCGGTTTCGACGTAGGGCGCGAGTTCGGCCGGGGCACCGGCGGGGTCGAGGTCGCCGAGGCCAACTCGCACCGCGGCACCCAGGGACACGTCGCCGCGTCCTTCCGGGGTCGTCGTGGCGCCGCCCCAAACTGGAACCGCCGGCGCGCAGCCGGCGGTCACGAGCAGGAGAGACGCGATCACGCGCATGGCGACATCGCGACTCACCCCGCCCTCGGGGCTCACGTCACTGCCGGAAGCGCGAGGGGAAGTCGCCGCTCTCGACGCGCTTCTTGAGCTCGCCGTCGTCCGGATGAAGCTCGATGGCCTTCTGGGCCAGCGCCGGCTCTTCTTCGGGCTGCTCCGGGTTGGGCAGGCAGCACTCGACCGGGCACACGGCCTGACACGCTTCGTGGTCGTAAAAACCGACGCACTCGGTGCAGAGCTTCGGGTCGATGAGATAGATCTCGTCGCCCTCGGTGATCGCCTCGTTGGGACACTCGGGCTCGCAAGCGCCGCAGTTGATGCAATCGTCTGTGATGTACGTAGCCATTCCGGTCACTCCACTTCAGAGGTGGTTCAACTTATAGGATGCACGTGGGTCACCGTCAACGAACTGAAGCCCCCCGGCGGGCTCAATCGATGGTGGGCAGGTGGCGGCGCCGGGGGCGGCTCGCGCCCGGGGGCACGTCCCGAGTACCGTCGGCGCTGAGGAGGTCGGCGACCAAGTCGTAGTCCGCGGCCTCGGTGATGATCGCCCGGCGGATCTCCCCGGGCTGGGCGTCGGCGTTGGCCAGATAAATCTTGCCGTCGACCTCTGGGGCCTGGCCCCAGAAACGGCCTTCGAGGAGGAAATCGCTCTCGTCGCTGACCCCGTCGACGAGGACCTCGACCTCGGTATCGACGCGCCGGCGTAGCTTGGCCCGGCTGATGGGGCGCTGGAGGCTCATCAGCCGTCGGTGCCTCTGGTTCTTGACCTCCTCGGCGACGGAATCTTCCATCTCACCGCTCCCGGTGCCCTCCTCGTGGGAGTAGACGAAGACCCCCACGTGGTCGAACTCCGCCCATTCGACGAAGCGGAAGAGCTCGTCGAAGTCTTCGTCGGTCTCGCCGGGGTGGCCGACGATGAAGGTGGTGCGGAAGACCATGTCGGGGATGCGCTCGCGCAGCTTCTCGACGACGCGGTAGAGGCGGTCGCCGCCGTGGCCCCGGCGCATGCGCCGGAGCATGTTCGTCGCCGCGTGCTGGAGCGGCATGTCGATGTACGGCAGCACGTTGTCGTTGCCGGCTACGGCATCGACCAGCTCGTCGGTCAGGTTCTCGGGATAGAGATAGTGCAGCCGGGCCCACGCGAGGCCGTCGACCGCGGCCACCCGGTTCACCAGCTCGGCGAGGGTGGGTTTGCCGTCGATGTCGCGGCCGTAGGCGATGGTGTCCTGGCTGACGAGGTTGGCTTCGACGAGGCCGTTGGCGACGAGATTTCGTACCTCGGCCACCACGTCGTCGACGGGGCGCGACCGCTGCTTGCCGCGAATGCTCGGGATGGCGCAGAAGGAACACGTGCGGTTGCAGCCCTCGGCGATCTTGACGAAGGCGCTGTGGGACCTCTGCGAAAGGCGCCGCGGATCCGTCGCCCGGATGGTCCAATCGGCGGGGTTGCCGACCAACATGCGCGGGGC
>JAFDCW010000300.1 GCA_019312705.1 Deltaproteobacteria bacterium | reverse complement strand
CCCATCAAGCCTTCGACGATGCTCAATTCGACCCGGGCGAGGTCGGACTCTTGCTCCCCTTCGCCTGGGGCGACCGTCGCTGAAGCCGCCGGAGGTCGCTCCCAGTTTCCGGTGGTACCGGCGGTACCGGCCGCACCGGCCGCACCGGCCGCCGGAATCGGCACCCAGTCTCCGTAGTTCGAAGCGGCGGCGGGGACGGCAGCCGGATCGCCGAGGTGCGTGCCGGACTGGGCGGCCCGCTCCCGGGCGTGGCGCAGCAAATCGGCGGCGCCGCGAAGGTCGGGACACGTCGCGAGGACCTCCTCGAGGAGCGCCTGGGCCTCGACGTACGCACCGTCGGCATACAACTCGAAGGCCCGGTCATAGTGTTCATGCAGCGAGCATTCGGTCGCCGCGTCGGCAACCGGCTCTTCCCCCACGTCCCCTGCGTCGACTGGTGCTTCTCGGGGGCTCTCGGGGTCCGGGGCGCTTTGGCCGTACGCCACCGGACTCCCGATGATCGACGAGATCAGGACGAGGGCGGCAGTCACGGTCCGTTCGACGCTCATCGACATGGCAATTCGTTCAACAGCTTCTCTCGAATGGCCGCCGTCGACAATGTCGATTGTCATGTAGATCGTTGTCGGCGCTCGCCCGTCGCACTTCCCCCTCGGAGGTGAGGACGATGCGTGGATCGAAGAATCGAGCCGTGGTGGGCGTGGTGTGTCTGGGGGGCTTGGTGGGCTTGGCCCTCGGGAGCTGCGGGGGCCAAGCAAGGAGCGTGCGGTCGGCCCGGGACGTCACGACGCCAGTGCAGTTGCCGGAGTGCGGGGGCACCCTCGTCGCCACGAACGGCAGCACCCTCGCTGTTCACCGCTCCGAGGACCCGGGGCTCCGGCAGGCCGCCCAGCGAGGCTTGCGCTTCCTCGGCGAGGACACGGTTGCCTGGCAGGAACAACACCAATGCTACGGCTGCCACGTCCAGGCTGTGACCCTCGACGCGTTCATCGTCGGGCGCAACAACCACTACGAGGTCCCCGACGAGCACTTCGACGAGGTCCTCCGGGGCCTCCTCGACATCAACGGCGGAGCCCGGGGCCCCAACGGCTTCTCCGTCGGCGGTGACGCGGCCCATCTCATCGAGTCATCCAAGAGCTTCGGTGGAGCGGCGATCGCCGAATACGATGAACACGTCTCCTCAGACCTCGAAGACATCCTCATCCAGGCATCGGAGGGCCTGCTTGCCTTTCAGAACGACGACGGGTCCGTGCGTTCGACGGATCGCCGCCCGCCGGTCGTCGCGGGAGAGATGCAGTCGACGACTCAGGCCGCCCGGACCTGGCGCCAGGCCTACGCCCGGACAGCGGACGACCGTTGGCTCGACCCCATCGGCCGCGCCGAGCAGTACATCCGCGCCCGAGCCGCAAATCTCACCGACGCTGAGTCGACCTATCTGCAGGACCTCAACTACGCGATCGTGGGCCTGCTCGCCGCCGGGGCGGGCCCGGGTGAAGCCGTCGTCGAGTTGCTCGCCGCCGAGCTGCGCGAGCGCCAGAGCCCAGATGGGGGCTGGGCCTTCGATGCCGGCGGCGCCTCGGATGCCTTCGCGACGGGGCAGAGCCTCTACGTATTGAAGCGCCTCGGCACGAGTGACCGAGACCAGCGGGTCGTCCGGGGGATCGGCTGGCTCGTCGAGCATCAGCAAGACAACGGCGGTTGGTCCAGCGGTGGCGACCGCCGGGGCGAAGCGATGTGGGGGGTTCTCGGACTCGTCTCCATCGACGTGCTCTCCGTCGACATCGCGGGCCTCGATGACGGTGCCCACCTCCGGTCAGCCATTCGGCTGCGCGCGGAAGCGGTAGACGCGAACGGGGCCCCGGCCCGAAGCGTCGAGGTCCGAGTGGATGACGTGGCGATCGGCCGCGCCTGCGCGGGCGAGTTCTCCGCAACGGTCGACCCCTCGAGCCTCGAAACCGGAGCGCACCGCGTCGACGTCATCGCGACGAGCGCCGAGGGCAAAGTCAGCCGACGTCGGTTGACCTTCTACTCGGGAGACTACTACCTGACCCGGGTGGGCTCCCGGTACCAGGACGGACACACCGCCTTCTCGCTGCGCAACGTGGCCACGACAAACCCCGAGAGCCGGGTCCGCCTGCGCATCTTCGAGGCAGGCGCCGGCGGGGCCCGGGGTGAGCGCATCTACGACGAAGCCGTCGACGCCGCCCCCGGGGCGATGACCCTCGATTGGAACGGAGAGAACGCGAGCGGCACGGCGGTGACGAGTGGCCGATACGTCGCCGAGATCGCCTACCTCGACGGAGGCGGCGCGGTACGCCAGAGCGTGAACCTGCCCTTCGTGCACGACACGGCGGCAGCCCAGGCCGAGCAGTTCGGTCAGGTCGCCGGGCGCATCGCCTTCGAGGACGCAGACATGGAGGGCGCGGCCGTCGAACTCGTCGACCAAGAGGGCAACGTCGTCCAGTCGACCTCGTCCACCCGCAACGGGCAGTATCGCTTTCGCAACGTCGACCGCGGGAACTACCGCGTGCGTGTACGGCGACAGGGCCTCGGCGTACGAGAAGCCCCCGTATCCGCGGCCCCAGCCGCCTCCACGGCGGCCGACCTGTCGTTCTGAGGGTTCGGGCCCATCGGGCGGGCCCGCCTGAACTTCGACCCGCCCCGCATTTTCGGACGGGCGGGACCCAGGTCCCGTGTGTACGTTGTTCGAGTAACCGTGGCGTCCACGAACGGCACCCTCCTGCACCGCCTGCTCGGCTGGACCGGCTCCTTTGGCATGTCCGACGCCCGCGCATTCCTGCAAGCGCGAATCACGCTCTACGCCAAGATTCTCACCGGATTCCTCGCGGCCTTCTGGGTTTTCGCCCGGCTGGGATATCTGGCCCACGGCTACGACGTCTTCCTCGCGACCCTCCTAGACCCGCTCTCGATCGCGCACCTGGCCCTCACCATCGGCATGGCCCTCGACTGGGCCTTCCTGAGCCACGGCGAGCGAAAGCTCTGGCTGCTTCACTCGTACGAGTCGGTGGGCACCATCATGCTCAGCGCCTTGATCGGGGTGATGGTGCACATGCTGCCCGAAGGCATGCCCGCCACGGTCGCGATCCCGATGCTGGCCCTGATCCTCGTAGTCCGGGCGTCCATGGTCCCCTCGTCGGCCGTGAGGACCATCGCCATCGGCCTCGTGTCGACGGCGGCCCTCAGCGTCGCGACCTACCTGACCCTGGAGCCTAGCGCCGACGCCCTCGACTTCGGGGGACGAGCGGTTCAGGTCGTCACGATGGCGGGTTGGGGCGTCGCCTTCTCCGTCACCACCGGCATCATCTCCCGGGTGATCTATGGCCTCGCCGAGCGTGTCCGGGAGGCCCTCGAACTCGGCCAGTACCACCTCGTCGAGAAGCTCGGCGAGGGCGCCATGGGGGCCGTGTACCGCGCCGAACACGCGCTCCTGAAACGCCCGACGGCGGTCAAACTGCTGCCGCCGGACAGGGCCGGGGACGAAGCCGTCCGGCGCTTCGAACGCGAGGTGGTCGAGACCAGCAACCTCGCCAACCCCCACACCGTCGCGATCTACGACTTTGGCCGCACCCCCGATGGCCTCTTCTACTACGCGATGGAATATCTCGACGGCCCCGACCTCCAGGACCTCGTCGAGATCGACGGCCCCCAGGCCCCAGAGCGGGTGGTGCACATCCTCCACGGCATGGCCGAGTCCCTGCGCGAAGCCCACGGCGAAGGCCTGGTCCACCGCGACGTGAAACCGGCCAACGTGATGATCATGCACCACCGCGGTGGCCTCACGGACATGGTGAAGCTCGTCGACTTCGGCCTCGTCCAGGAGGTGCACGGCGTCAAAGGGGAAGACGGCACGGAGAACGTATTGGCCAGCGCGGAGCACGCGATCGTCGGCACACCGCTCTATCTGGCGCCGGAGGCCATCATCGCACCGGACGATGTAGACGGCCGCGCGGACATTTACGCCCTTGGCGCCGTCGCCTATTTTCTGCTCACCGGCGGCCCGGTCTTCGAGGGCGAGAGCGTCGTCGAAGTGTGTGCCGATCACCTGCACCGTCCGCCGGTATCGCCGAGCGTGCGCCTCGGCAAGAGCCTACCCGCCGACTTCGAAGCCCTCGTCCTTCGGTGCCTCGCGAAGAAGCCCGCAGACCGCTTCGACGCCGACGGTCTGATCGCCGCCCTCGATGCCCTCGAGGTGGCGCCCTGGACCGAATCCGACGCGCGGAGCTGGTGGACAGGTTCTGGCGACGCCGTGCAGGGCTTCCTCGAATGCAAGCGCGGTGGGTCGACCCCCCCGGGCCCGATGAGTGTCGCCATCGGCCAGCGTCCGGGCAACTCCTGGGGGCTGCGATGAAGATGCAGATGAAGGGGTCGTATCGACGGGGCGATCACCCTCGATTGAGCGTCGCGTCGAGTTCGATGGCGTATCAGGGCTCGGCGTCTCGGGCTGCGAAGATCGGCGGAGAGCGCACTACCGAGCTTGATGGTCGGTCGGGTGAACGTGCGGTGCTCGTCAAAGCCCCGGGGGCCCGTCACGCGGATGAAGAGGGGTGGGTAGGCCAACAGACGCTTCAGCCTTCGAGGAAAGCGTCGACGAGACCGAAGACGTCCGGGCCGGTCCTCTGGACGAACTCGTAGCGAACTCGCTGGACGGGCAGGTCCAGCTGGAGAAGGGTCTTCAGACTCGCGGGGCTGGCATCGAGGACCACGTCGGGTTTGGCCGCACGAATCGTCGCGGCCAGCTCGGCGCGTTGTTCTTCGGAGTAGCCGAGGGCTGGGAGAACGGGGCCGACGTGAGGGTACTTTTTGTACGCCGCGGCGACCGTGCCCACGGCAAAGGGGCGCGGATCGATCAACTCCGCGCCGGCCCGACGCGCCGCCAGGGTCCCCGCACCGAAGCTCATGCCCCCGTGGGTCAAGGTCGGCCCGTCTTCGATCACGAGCACTCGTTTCCCCGAGAGCGCGTCGGGGTCATCCGTGCTCACCTCGAGATCGCTCTCGATCACCGTCGCCTCGGGGCAGAGCCGCGCCGCCGCCGCGTGCAGGGCCGCGACGTCTTCGGGCCGAGCTTCATTCACCTTGTTGATCACCCACACGTCGGCGCGGCGGGCGTTGGTCTCGCCCGGGTAGTACCGGCTTTCGTGGCCCGCTCGGAGGGCGTCGGCGACGACGATCTGGAGGCCCGCCCGGTAGAACGGATAGTCGTTGTTCCCGCCGTCCCATAGGATGACGTCGCTCTCGGCTTCGGCCGCCGCGAGGATACGCGTGTAGTCGACACCGGCGAAGATGGTCAGCCCGCGCTCGACGTAGGGCTCGTACTCCTCGCGCTCTTCGACCGTGCACTCGTGCCGGTCGAGGTCCTCCGGAGTCGAGAAGCGCTGGACCGCCTGCCGAGCGAGGTCTCCGTAAGGCATCGGGTGGCGAATCACCCCGGCCCCGAGGCCCTTGTTCACCAGGTGCGCCGCGAGGGCTTGCGAGAGCGGCGACTTGCCCGCCCCGGTGCGCACCGCCGTCACCGCGATCAGGGGTTTCTTCGGGACAAGCTCGGTGTGTTTCGGCCCGAGCATCGCGAAGCTCGCCCCCGCCGCCTGCACGATGGACGCCTTGTGCATCACGTCCTCGTAGGCGAGGTCGGTGTACGCGAGGAAGACGAAGTCGACATCCCAGCGTGCAATGAGCTCGACGAGGCGCTCTTCGGGATAGATCGGCACGTCGTCGTAGCCCGCCGGGGCCAGCTCCTTGGGGTAGATGCGCTGGTCGATGAACGGGATCTGAGTGGCGGTGAAGCAACGCACCCGCATTTCGGGATGGGCACCGAAGAAGGTCTTGAAGTCGTGAAAATCGCGCCCCGCGGCGCCCATGACGATGCAGTCGAAGGCCATGGCGCCGAGGCTACCGCGATTGGGACGGGCTACGCAGGCTTCTTCTTGAGGGCGAAGGAGCCCGCGAACTCGGGGCGCACGCCATGCTCGAGGTCGCCGAGCCAGGGCATCATCAGGCGCCGCGGCACCGTGATGACCTCGGGGGTACGGTGCGTTCCGAAGACATGATCCCAGAGCGGCGTGGTCACGCCGTGGTTGAAGCGGGCGTCGACGAAGTGGTGATAGAAGTTGTGCCGCCGGG
>JAFDCW010000299.1 GCA_019312705.1 Deltaproteobacteria bacterium | reverse complement strand
GGGACGCCGCGAGGGCGCAGAGGGCGGGCACGACCTGGTCTCGGGGGGCTACGCCGCGGCGGGCGAGGCGAGCCAGGGCAAACGCAACGGCCCCCTGGGTCGGCCACCTCGCACTTTGGGCGAGGGCGATGAGAGCAGCGGTGTCCTCGACGGTACCTACGGTGCCGAGGGACGCCGCGGCGGCGGCGCGGAGCGAGTCCTCGGGGCCGGCGAGGGCGGCGCGCAGAGCGCGGCGGGCGACGTCGGTATCGACTCCGGCGAGGGCGTAGGCGGCGGCCCGCCGGCGGCGGGGGTTTTGATGGTCGATGAACTCGGCGAGGATCGGGGCGGCGGAAGGTGCTCCGGACCGGCCGAGGGCGTCGATGGCGCGAGCCGCGAGAGCATCGTCGCGGCCGCGTGCTGCCGCGGCGAGGTGGACACGAGCGCCGGCGGCTTGGGCGTCGTCTAGTCCGCCGTTTTGTCCATGGCGCGAGAGAGCTGCGCCGAGGGCCTCGATGACCGCGTGGCGGTCGGTGGGTGCGTCGTCGGCGAGGCGCGCCGAAAGGGCCACGACGGTATCGGCCCCGGCCGCTGCACCGATGGCCCGTGCCGCCTCGAAGCGCGTGCGGGGGTCTCGGTCGTCGAGGAGCGGGAGCAATGCCGGCGCGCCGGCGGGGTCACCAATCGCGCCGATGGCCTGAACCGCAGCGCGGCGGAGGGCGGGATTTCGATGCTCGAGGAGGGGGCGCAGGGACGGCAGGGCGCGGCGCGCTCCGACTCTGCCGAGGAGCGTGACGACGCGCGCGCGCTCGCTTGGGGGGACGCGCCCGAGAGCCGACAGCAGGGGGTCGGCGACGCGGCCGTCGGGGGGGGCGTGGTCGAAGTAGCGCTCGAGGGCGGCGAGGCTCCAGCCGAGGGCGACGGCGTCGTCGACGCGCAGGCGGGAGAGGATGGGCACGAGGGCGTCGGGGCTGCCCGTGGCTGCTGCGGCGACGAGCAGATGGCCCGCGTCACGATGCCCGCCCGAGAGGGCAGCGAGGAGGGGCGGAGCCGCGGCCGGGACGGGCCCCTCGGCGAGAATTCGCGACAGCACCTCGCCCAGGGCCAGCACCCGTGCCCGAGCCGTTTCGTCGGCGAGGGTCCGGGTCAGCTCCATCACGTAGGCCTCGCGGGCGGCCGGGTCTCCGAGACCGAGGCGACGGGCGCGGCTCACGAGCGCATCGCTGGCGACGGGGCGGGTGCGCGGCTCGCCGAGGGCGCCGAGAATGGCGCGCGCCGCTTCGTCGCCTTCGATAGCGCCGAGGGCCGCGACGACGGCCCGGGCGCGACGGGGGTTCGGGTCTCGAAGCACGGCCGTGAGGGGATCGACGGCCCGGGACGACCCGAGGCGGCCGAGGGCACCGATGGCGATGAGTTGGGCGTCGGAGACCGGGTCCCGGAGGCCGATGAGCAGCGCTGGAAGACCCCGGGCTTCTCCGAGCTCGCCGAGAGCCGTGTAGACGGCCATGCGCACCTCGGGGGCATCGTCACGGGCCCGGCCGACGAGGGGGACCACCGCGCGGGTATCGCCGAGGGCGCCGAGGACCTCGGCGGCATCGACGCGGACATCCGAGTCGACGTCGTCGAGGCGTCCGAGGAGGGGTACGACCACGTCGGCTGTGCCTATCAGCGCTAGGGCGCGGACCGCGGATCGGCGGACGTCGGTATTGGCGTCGCCGAGGGCTCGGACCAGGGGCCCGACCGTGCGTGCGTCTCCGATTCGGCCGAGGGCGCGCCCGGCGCTCGCGCGAACGTCGGCGTCCTCATCGTCGAGCCAATCGAGCAGTCGCGGAACCGCTTGGCGGAGCTGGACCCGTCCGGCGGCATTGGCCGCCTCGGCGCGTACCCCCGCGTCGGGGTCGTCGAGAGCCCCGAGGATCGCGTCTCCGACATCGGGGGCACCGTAGCCCGCGAGCAGCCGCACGACCTCACGACGGCGTCCTGCATCGGACGAGTCGAGTTCACGGCGCAGCCGGCCGAGGCGCCCTTCCCACTCGAAGCCGAGGCTCACCAGGCAGAGCGCCGCGAGGGCCAGCACAGCGCAGCGACGGGAGAAGAGAGCGAGGCGACGGGCCCACATCGGCCCAACCCTACCCCACCGTCGCCTCCCCGGGAATCCGCCGCTCCAACCTGCTACATTGAGTGCATGCGAGGCCCCCGCCCAGCTGCCCAAAGGAGCGCGCTCTTCGCCTGCGCCCTCATGGTGCTCGCCGCATCCACCGTCGCCACGGCCGCCCCCCCAAACGCCAACCAACCCACCCCCGCCGCCCCAAACGCCCCCTCCCGCCCCCCACCGGCCCAACCGACGTTGGCGCACGGCCGTGGCGTTTCGGTCGGAGTGCCGCCACCGGCCCTCTCGGCCAACCGCCTGCACGGCAAGGATCCAACCGAGCTGGGCGCCCTCGCCGGCCGCGTCGTGGTGCTCGACTTCTGGGCAACCTGGTGCGGCCCGTGCCGCGCCGTCATGCCCCTCCTCGATCGCCTACACCGCGACTACCACGACGATGGTCTCACCGTGCTGGGCGTGAGCCGCGAGCCCCCACCGCGAATCCGGGCCCACCTCAACCGGTCCCCGGTTGGCTACACCATCGCCCGGGGAATCGGCCCAACCTGGCGCAATTACGGCATTCGCACCCTACCGACGTTGGTGATTATCGGCCGGGATGGGAACGTCCGCCACATGATGGTTGGGGTGAGTCGGCGCCGGGCTGCGCAGCTCGTGGCGATGATTCCGAGGCTCTTGGACGAACCGGCACCCTGATGGACTCGGTCCTCGCGGACTTCATCACCGTCTGTCGACGGTCGGGGCTGCCAGCCTCCCCGGTTCAGAGCATCGACTTGCGGCGCGCAGCGATAGCGGTCGGTCTCGACAATCGAGGCCCGGCCAAAGCGGCCTTCCGCGCGGTGCTGGTTTCGGACCCGAAGCACGTGCCCATTTTCGACCGGGCGTTCGACGCATTTTTCCGTGTAGCTCCCGGTGCCGGACTGGGGATCGCGGCACGGGCTGGGGGTCACCTCGAGGAGGGTGAGCTCGAGGCATTGCTCGCTGCGATTACGGCAGCCAATCGGGCACGGGAGGGGGCCGTAACCGACGCCCTCGTGGCCGTCGCCTCGGGCGGTGCGGCCCTCGACCGCGCGCTCCGAGACGCGAGCGCCGACGCCGGCATATCGACCATGCGTGGGCTGATGCAGACTGGCTACTTCACCCAGCGCACCCTCGGAGCTCTGAGGGCCGATACGATGAGAGCGGCGCTGCCCGAGATTGCCGACGACCTAGCCGATACCCTCGGACGTGAGCGGGCAGCAGTCCTCGTCGCACTCCTAAAAGGCGAGCTCGACGGGCTCCGGCCCGCGGCCCGCGCCCTCGTCGATGCCGAGTTCGCGCGCCGCAACGCACACCTACGAGAAGCTTTCCGTAGAAGAATGCTGGCCGAAAAGCGCTTCACGGCGCTCGGGCCGAATGAGGTCGAGGCGGTCGAGCGCGAAGTACGCCGCCTCGGTGAGCGCCTCCGGGGTCGAATGAGCGTGCGCCGAAAGCGCCGGCGCCGCGGGCGCCTCGACGTGCGGCGCACTCTCAGCGCCGCGTACGGAACTGGGGGGGTGCCATTTCGGCCTGTTTTCGTTCGGAAGCCCAACGACCGTCCCCGCCTCACAGTGATTTGCGACATCAGCGACTCCGTGCGCTTCGCGGCGCGCTTCCTCTTGATGCTCACCTGGGCCCTCCAGGACGTCTTCACACGCACCCGGACCTTCGCCTTCGTCTCCGATCTCGGCGAGACCACCGCTCTCTTCGAACAGCACCCCGCAGAGCGCGCCCTCGAGCTCGTCTACGGCGGCGCCGCGGTCAGCGTCGCGAGCGGCAGTGACTACGGCCAGGCCCTTGGCGTTTTCACGTCTCGGTATGCCGACGCCATCGACCAGCGGACCACCGTCGTCATCGTGGGAGACGGCCGAACCAACTACCTCGACCCAAACGCGAAGGCGTTTCGGCAGATGGCCACGCGGGCCGCGCGAGTGCTCTGGCTGAACCCAGAACCCCGGCCGAGCTGGGGTTTCGGGGACAGCGCGATGGACCGATACCTTCCCCACGTCGACGAAGCGCTATCGGTGCAAAACCTAGAAACGCTGCGAGTTGCCGTCGACCGGATTCTTGCGGACGTGGACTAGCGCCGGCCCGCGAACACCAACGTCGGCGCGAGGTTAGTCGACTGCGACCACTACGAAACCGAGACGCCCCGAGCGTTCGATTTGCACGACGAAGGCGTCCTCGCTCTCGCCATCCGATGCGCCCACGAGGCCCCGGAGGGCTGCGAGGTTCGGCGTGGGATCTCCGTTCACCGCCACGATGACGTCACCCGGGCGGAACACTTCACCCGCGGCACTCACGGCAACAACGACCCCCGCTTCGCTACGGAGCTGCGGAAGGAGGCGGCGGAGCGTGCCGTCGAGGTCGAGGCCCACGATTCCAAAACGTTCGACCGTATGCTCTTGCGGGTTCGCCAGAGCGTCGAAGCGGGCGGGGTCATCCGTGCGTTCGACAACCGTCACGGGGATCCGGAGTTCGCGGTCGCCGCGGCGCACCTCGAGGTTTACCGTATCGCCGATGTGCCGGGCGTAGACGCCGACGTTGAACTGCCGCGCATTCTCCATTGCCTGACCGTCGAGAGTGACCACGACATCCCCGATCTGAAGGCCGGCGCTGGCGGCGGGGCCGCCGGGATAAACATCCGAGAGCACCACACCCCATTCGCGGCGCAGGCCGAGCCCGGACGCCAACGTCGGTGTGACCGTTTGAGCGTGAACGCCGATGATTCCGCGGCGGACGTGGCCGTGTTCGCGGATTTGATCGTAGACGATTCGCACGAGGTTACTCGGCACCGCAAAGCCGAGGCCGTTGCTCCCACCCGAGGGGCTCGCGATGAAGGTATTCACGCCGACGAGCTTTCCGCGGGCGTCCACCAATGCGCCGCCGCTGTTGCCGGGGTTGATGGCGGCGTCGGTCTGCACGTAGACCATCGGCGAGTCCTCCTCGACCTGCCGCGAGACGGCGCTCACGACACCCATGGTGACCGTGCCCTCGAGGCCGAATGGGCTACCGAAAGCGAGCACGAGTTGCCCCGTCTCCAGCGAGTCGGAGTCACCAAACTCGACGACCGAGAGCCCGGTGCGTTCGACCTTCAAGATCGCAATGTCGGCCTCGGTGTCGATGCCAACGATCTCCGCCGGAACGGAGATTTCCGCCGGACCGAGCGTCGAGTGATGCGCGCTCCGCTGATTCTCACTGGGCGGAATGTGCACATGCACGCGGTTCGCACCAGCGACGACGTGAGCATTCGTGACAATGTAGCCGTCGGCCGAGACGATCACCCCGGATCCCGTTTGGCTTCGACGCGCGAGCAAGCTGGTCCGGCTCGAGGCGGCCCCGCTAATTGGCGCGTACCCCGATGCACGAACCTGCACGATGGCATCGTTGATGTTCGCCGCAAGGGTCTCGATCGAACGGCTCATCGTGCCCATCGTCGGCCCCTGGGCCTCGACCGAGCCCGGCTGGGCCGCGCCGCAGGCAGCAGTGAGAAAGATGAGGAGGGCGAGCGCGAGGGGTGAGCGGTGAACGTTCATGATTTCTCCGGATTGCGGCCGGGAAGGTAGCGGCTTTCACACTTCTTCACAGCCCCGGGGCACTGTCCTTCACATACGGGCGTCAGGTTGAGCTTCAGAGAGAGAGAGGGAAGCTCATGTTCGGATTCATCATCGGCCTCGCCAGCCTCATCGGCCTCATCGCCATCGTCACCCGCGGGCGCAGGCGTCGTTGGTCGTGGCACCACGCTCACTACGGAGGCCCCCAAACGTGCGGACCCCGCCACGGACACGGACACGCACACGAACCCGGGGGCGGGCCCGGTCCGTGGGAGAGGCCAGGCAGGCGTTTCGGCATGATGTGGCGGCTCTTCGAGCGCCTCGATACGACGCCTGGGCAGGAAAAAGCGATCCGCGAAGCCGTGACCGACGTTGAGGAAACGGTGCGCGGCATGCGGGGGGAAATGCGTCAGGGGGGAGGTGACATCTCGAACGCGCTCCGTGGCGACTCCTTCGATGAGACGGTGATGGGGCTCATGTT
>JAFDCW010000298.1 GCA_019312705.1 Deltaproteobacteria bacterium | reverse complement strand
GCCGCAACCGAGGGTCGGCCTCCGTGGGTCGCAAGAGACGGTGCAGACCCGGCCCGCCGGGGTCTCTGCGCAGATGCTGCCCCCGGCGCATTCATCGGCCTCGGTGCACGAGGCTCCGATGGCCGTGCATCCTTCGTCGACCATGCCGTTGCAGTCGTTGTCCCGGGCGTCGCAAACCTCGGGGCCCGTTGGCGTGCACGCGTCGGCGGCGGCGAGGGCCGCGGCGATTAGGTCCGCGTGCACGTCGAGGCGGGTGAAGTGCGACGTGCCCAGACCGCAGCCGCCGAGGTTGAAGGAGCTCACGCCGATGACGTCGGCGTCGGGTCCGAAGAGAGGGCCGCCCGAGTCTCCGGAGCATGTCGCTGGGCCGGTGACCAGCGTCCGGTCTCGGACTTCGAGGACCGTCGAGTCAGCCGAGAGTTTCTCTCCGCTCATGCCCGCCGGCGTGACACCGAAGCCGACGATGCGCGCGGCTGCGCCCATGAGCCCCGTGGGGGGCGTCGTCCGGACCGCGACCGGAGTAACCGGAAGCGCGTCGGCGAGGATGAGCAGGGCGATGTCCTCCCCCTCGATGCCCGCGCCGATGCCCGTCGAACCGCCCGGGTCGTAGGCGCCCGGGGGCACGAGGATTTCGACCACGAGGTGGGACGAAGACACGCCGTCGAAGGTCTCGCCGACGCCGACGCTGAACGTGGACGCGTCTTCGGGGTCGTCATTGGTCGGGCGCTGTACGCAGTGCTTGGCGCTGAGGACCACGCGTTCGGCGATTGCTGTGCCCGTACACAGAGTCCCGTCTCGCCCGGAGACCACGACCACCGCCGGGTCGCTCGCGGGGGCCCCGTTGGCCAGGGCGCTCTGGCGGCCGGAGATCTCGCGTTCGGATGGCCCACCGCCCGGGGCGCAGCCCCCGGCGACCACGATTAGAAGGAAGAAGGGGACACGGCTCATGGTATGATGGCTAGCAGACTACGTGCGGGGCCACCATGCGCTCGCACAGTTCGCCAAGAGCGGTACACTCACTGCTCCACCAGAGCCGTACTCGTGCATCGAACCCGGAACCTCATCTCCCTCGCTCTTCTTTGCCTCGTGGCCCTCGGGTGTGAGGCTGAGCCTCCGGAGGAACTCGGCGGCAGCCCCGGGGTTCGGCGTGTTGACCGTTTCGAAGCACCCGAGGACGACCGCAATCTCACGGCCGGGGAACGAGCCTCCCGCGCTGGCCTCGAGGGTGAGCTCACCCGTTTCCATGGCCAACGCCCGCGCAAGTACAACGGACTGCTCAACGGCAACGTGGAGTCCGAGCAATGCTTTGCGGGCGCCATTACGGCGGTGACCGCGTACGTCAACGCGCGCCTCGCGGCCCGCGGTTTCAACGAACGGGTCGACGAATACGAATTGGCCACCAACTTCATCACCGAAGGTGGCTATTTCCCCCTCTACGGGAACAGGCTCACTGGCATCGATGGGTTCGGGGAACTCGGCGTGGATACCCTCGTGAGCAACTATGCGGCGCTCAAGCCCTTCCTCCACGAGGATGTGCGGCGCCTGGTCGATGGCGGCAATCAGACGGTGGAACTCGTCAACGAGAATGGGGAGACGGTCTTCACCCTCGAGGACATGAACATAGAGGAAGGGCTGTACGCCAACGCCGGCATGTACGTCTACGAGCGCGCGAACGTCGCGAGCGACATGGCGAACCCGGCTTTGCTGCAACGGTGGTGCCGCCGCAAGGGCAAGACCGCCAACGCTGCGATCGTCGCCACTGACATGGCGACCTTGCCCCAGTGGCAGCAGTTCTTCTGGACGACCGTCTACTACAACGCCGGGGCCGGGCGCGGGCGGCAGTTCCTTTGCCAGCACTGGCTGCCGTGGGCCAGCCAGTCCTATGATGGGGCGGATAACAACCGCGCCGCTAAGTTCAACGCCGCCTGGCGTACCTCGACCTACAGGTACATGGCGGGCACCGCGGGCCCGAGCGTCAGCAGCTATTGTGAGCGCAAAAACGGGGCCGCGTGTGTCTGCGATCGATGTAACCTTCAGGGCGATTGCAGCGAGTGCGTGGGCGCCGACGCGTGCGGTTGGTGCACGTCTGGTGATTACGGGCAATGCACGTCGAGCGCCGCGGGTTGCATTGGCCACATCACCGATGCCGCCGAATGCCCTGTCGCTCCCGAACCCCTGCCTCCTCGGAGCTGCGCAGACGCTGTCTCCTGCATGGACTGTTTCCTTGGGAGTAACGAGTCTTGTGGTTGGTGTGGCAGCTCGAATTCCTGCATGATCGGCCACAGCCAGGAAGATGGGCCGGACGAAGGCAGCTGCGACGACTGGTACTTCGATCTCTGTCCACAGGGGCCATGTTCGGCGGACTTTTGCTCTGACTGTCCCGCCGAATCCGGCTGCGGCTACTGTTCGACCAGCGATTCGTGTGCGGTCGGCTCCGCCGAAGGACCGTCCGCTGGCACTTGTCCCGACTGGGTCTTCGGCGCGTCCGCCAACTACTGCGGCGGGGATATGCCCGTCGACGGAGGAGTCTCCGACGGAGGAGTCTCCGACGGAGGAGTCTCCGACGGCGGCGTCTCCGACGGCGGCGTCCTGGATTCGGGCACGACCGAGTGCGCTTCTCCCTCGAGTTTCTGCATCGAGGACTTCGAGTGCTGCGACGACGAGGTATCCGGGGGCCTCGGGCGCTGCATCGCTACGGCCTGCGCCACTTGCCAGCCCGGAGAGGGCGGTATCAGCGCGCCCTGCGACCCGGCCGTGTCCACGTCGTGCTGCGGTTTGAGCATATGTTCGCCGGTGGCAGACCTCGCGGACCTGCGCTGCTGCCTGGACCCAGACCTCGATTGTTCGTTCAACACGGACTGCTGTGGAGCGATGCGCTGCGACGGCGGCCGGTGCCAATGCCAAACGTCCGGGCAGCCGTGTCTCAAGGCCCGCGAATGCTGTGGCGCGTCCATCTGCACCGATGGCGTTTGCAGCTAGAACCTCTTCGCCCAATAGCCGCTGATCACCGGCCCGCCGCTCTGGCGGGAGATGGCGAAGAGGCCGCCTTCGAAGGCCACGCCGAGCCAGGTGGATGGCCATACTTCCCAGTCGGTTTCGATGGCAAAGCCCACGTAGTTGGTGCCGTTGCCGAGGCCGCTGGGGCTGTCGTGGTAGGGCGCGGTGCCATTGCCGAGGGAGTGGTACCCGGTGATTCTGCCGCGGATTGAAAAGCCGCTCGCTCCGCCGTAGCCGCCTTCGGCGGTCCACTGGATGGCATGGTCGTAGTCTTGGGACCTCAGTACGTAGCTCCCGAAGACCGCCGTGTAGAAGTGGTCCCAACCGTAGCCCGCGCTCACGCCCGCGCCGACGTCGAAGGCCCCGGCCCCGACGCGCAGCTCGCCAATCTGCGGGTTGCCGGGGGCGGTGCCGAGGACCGGCTGCACTGCGCTGCCGTTCGCCAGAGGGATGCGGCCCCAGGCCTCGGCGGCCATGACGAAGCGGCCCCCGGACAGGAACTGGTAGCGGAACCCGATCGCCGGATCTCCCGGCGCCGCGTGCACCCCGGTCTCCCCAGTCGATGGGTCGTGCAGGTAGAACGTTCGCAGGATGTCGGATTGCCAGTAGAGGGATACATGCTCGGCGACCCCTACCTCGCCGTAGGTCGCGAGGAAGAGCTCGTTGTAGGGGCCGTAGTCGTACGAGTTTCCGTCACCGGACCGATAGGCGAAGCCGTAGAAATACTTGAGCCACACCTTCAGATAGCCCTCGCCGGGGTCCGGGACCCAGGGTCCTGCGGCGGCTGGCGCGGGCAGGCCGACGGTGACTAGGGCGACCAGCGCCAACGCGAAGGATGTACGCCTGAGGTTGTGGCACCATGCATGATTCGTGGAAGTCACAGCGACAGAGCGTAGCCGGGCAGCCCGGCAACATGGGCGGCCAATGCTCTCGAGGCTATCGGCGTGCTCCCTGGTGGCCTTGGTGGCTGTGGGGACGCTCCTCGCGGCGTGTGAAGACGAGGGGCCGCCGGCGCCTACGCCCCCACCTGCGCCGCCTCCCCGGGTGCCCATCGCGTCGCCCCGGCCCGTGGCGACCGCGGCGGCGTTCGACGTGGTCGCCGTCTCTGGCGGCGCGGTGCTCTTCTATGGGCCCTCGGCTCGGGAGGGAGGCGGCCTCCGGGCCCAGCCCCTCGACGCCCTCGGGCAGCTCAGGGGTAGATCCGTCGAGGTGTGGCGGGAGGACATCTCCGACGTGAATCCGATCGCCCCGCACGCTCTCGAGGTCGCAGCGGCGAGCGGCGGCGGCCGGGTCGGCGTTGCTTGGGTTGCGCGCCATGGCCGCGAGGTCCGGGTGCACGCGAGCCGCGGCACGGGGACGTCGTTCTCCCCGGCCGAGGATCTCGGCGAATCGGAGCTACCGCCGGTCATCGCCCGGGGCAACGTCGCCATGGCGGCCGCCGCGGACGGGAACCTCTCGCTAATTCATCGAACCACCCGCGGCCCCTGCGTCGACGGCGTACCGGGGGAGTGCACACGGCTGCGAATCACGCGCATCGGCGCCGACGGTGCTTCGGAGCGGAGCGGCCTGCCCCTCGTCATCCCGGAGGTCTGCAACCGCCCGGTCCCCGGCTACGTGTGGGCCGATGGCACCTGGTACTACTCGCTCTGTGCCCGGTCCGGGGGGGCCCCGTCCACCACGCTCTACGCGATTCAGTTCGAGCCGAGCTATGCCCAGGCGGACCAGATCTTCGCCGGGTGCGAGGCCCTGGGCCTCGGCCGCGTCGGGGAGGGGGCCGCCGTCGCCCTCGGACGCTGCGCCGACGGGCGAGTCGACGCCGTGCGCTACGCCGACGTGGGCTCGGACAAGACCGTTCTGATTGGGCTGTCGCGCCGGGTGGTCTGCAGCGAGGGGCGCCCACGCTTGGTTCTCGGGGTCGATCCGGGCGGGGATGACCCCCTCGAAGTGCCCCTGTCCGAGGCTACCGCGGACCTGTCTGCGCTGCTTCCGGAGTCGATGGCGAGGCCCCGGTCCCGGGCGGTGTGGACCGGGGAGGCGCTGCTCGTCGCGACCCCCCTCGGGACCGAGGTCGCCCTACACCGGTATCAGTGTGAACACGGTGCTTTCGTCCGTACGAACGCCTTCTGACCTCACTTTGGGGCCCATCCTCGCCGAAGCCCCTTGACGATTTTGGAGCGGGGCGCGATAGCGATCGTCATGGGCCTCTTCTCCAATCTTCCGCCCGAGGTGTCTGTCTACGAGGTCTCGGCCCGGGACGGGCTTCAGAACGAGGCCGTGACCGTCGCCACGACGCGTAAAGTCCGCATGATCGACGCCCTCGTCGACGCGGGTCTCTCGCGGGTCGAGATCTCGAGCTTCGTCTCGCCAAAGTGGGTGCCCCAGCTCGCCGACGCCGAGGAGGTGGTGCGCCTCCTGCCCCGCCGTGAGGGCGTGACCTACAGCGCCCTCTGCCCGAACGTGCGCGGCCTCGAACGCGCCCAAGCCGCGGGCATCGAGGAGATCGGCGTCTTCATCAGCGGGTCCGAGACCCACAACCTGAAGAACGTCAACAAGAGCACCGTCGATACCCTGGCCGTCTTCTCCGACGTGATCGGGCCCGCGGTCGAGGCCGGCATCAAGGTCCGCGGGTACGTCTCGACGGTTTGGGGATGTCCCTTCGAGGGGGACGTGGACCCTCGCAAAAGCCTCGCAATAGCCGAGCAATTGCTTGCCGAGGGCTGCTACCAAATCTCCCTCGGCGATACCATCGGCGTCGGCACCCCAGTGCAGACCCGTGACATCCTCGAACTCTTCCTCGCCTCGGTGCCCCCCGAGGCCGTCGCGCTTCACCTGCACGACACCCGGGGCACGGCCCTCGCCAATGTCCTGGTAGGCCTCGAGATGGGCATCCGCACTTTCGACGCCGCCGTCGCAGGCCTCGGCGGCTGTCCCTACGCCCCGGGGGCGGCGGGCAACCTCGCCACCGAAGATCTGGTCTACACGCTGAGTGGCATGGGAATCGAGACCGGAATTGACCTCGAAAAGCTCTGGCTGGCGGGGCAGGTCGCCGAGGCGATCATCGGCCGGGACCTCCCTGGAAAGGTTCACCGGGCCGGCGTTCGCTCCCTCCGAAGCTGACTTCTTCACGCTTCCGCGGGCCC
>JAFDCW010000297.1 GCA_019312705.1 Deltaproteobacteria bacterium | reverse complement strand
CTGGATCTCGTACGCATCGACCTCGTGCACCGTATCGCGGACCGCGGTCCGGTAGGGCTGGCGAACATTGCGGATGTACCATTCGGGCATGGCGCCCTCCTCGGCGGTCATCGCGCCGATGCCGAAGCTCTCCACGAGGTCCTTGACCGTGCCGGAGCGGATCGAAATGCGCACGTGGGCGGCGAAGCCGACGTTGAGGTTGTCCCGGCTGAGGATGTGAAACTCCTCGGTGTAGTTCTTGGGGCGCACGTCGACGTTGATCGCGTACTGGCGCCAAACCACACCCGTCGAGGTCGGGCCGATCTGGCTACCGACGTAGTGGCTGCGCCCCACGTAGAGCGGGCGATGCATGATGTAGCCCTCGTATCCCTCGGGCGTCGTCTCGTTGGTGCAAGCGCCGAGGGACATGAGCATGAGGGTGAGAGCAAAGGCGGTGATTATGCGTTGGGTAGTCATCACTTCAGTTCCCCTGATAGATGCGCGGGACGCCGGCACGGTCGGCGCGGGTGGGGATGATTAGGACGACCTTGGCGTGGGCGACTCCGTCGTCGTCGTCGGTCTCGTCGGCGAGGGTGCGATAGAGCTCGGCGGCTTCGTGCTGTACGTAGAGCGGCGTCAGGGTCTCCTGCTCGATCTCCTGGGACTCGGAGGCCCCCCGGGCACGAACCTGGAGGATGATCGCCTGCTGCTCGGCTATCTGCTGCTGGACGACCATGCGTTGCCGGCGCTGCTCGGCGGCGAGGTTCGCTACGACGCGCTCCTCGACCGAGTCCGGGTAATCGATGTTGCCGATGGAGACGCTGAGAAACTCGAAGGGCGTCTCCTCGTATTCGGAGGTGAGGCGGGCCATGATCGCCACCGCGATCTCCTCACTTTCGTCCTTGATTTGAAATGCGTCGTAGCCGCGCACGACTTCGCGGACCGCGGTCTTGTAGGGCCGCGCCACGTTCTGGGCATACCAGTCGTTCCCGCTGAACCGCTCGACGACCTCCTTCGTCGAGCCGGCGCGCAGCCGGATGCGGGCGTGAGCTTCGAACGACACCTCGAGGTTGTCGGCGGCGAAGATGTGCATCTGCTCCGACCAGGTCGCCGGCCGCATGTCGATGTTCGTCACGTATTGGCGCCAGGCCCAGCCGGTCGAGGTCGGCCCGGCCTGGATGCCGACGAACTCGCGCTGACCAAAGACGAGGGGCTGGTGGGCCACGTAGCCTTCGTGCCCCGGCGGCGTATGGGGGTTGGTCCCGCCGAGGGCGTTGCCCATCACCCCGACCACCAGGACCACCGCCGCGACGACGAAGGCCCCAGCCCCTTGGATGACGCGGCGACAGCCCCCCGCGGCGATGTCTGCCGGACTGCTCCCGTTCGACCCCTCCGGGTAAACTCGCCGGATCTTGCGTTGTGCCATGGCCGGGAGTCTCGACCGGCGGGAGGAGCATGTCGAGTCCAGTATCTGCCCGGGTCTGGGGCGCGGGCTCCCTCGGGGCCTCGCGGGCTCTTCAGATGAGGATGCTCGCGCAGCCGAGCTGCACGTCGATGCCCGTATCGGGAGGGCCGAGTGCTTCCCGGGCCATCTCACAGGAGGTCGGGCAGAGGATGACCTCGGTCGGCATGGCGGGGTCGTCGTAGTACCAGCCGCCCATCTCGTCGCAGGCCCCCGCGTGCATGCGCCGCGGCAGGAAGGTCGACCCGGACTCGGCGCGCACGATCACGTTGACCCGGTTGGGGTCGAGGGTCATGCCGTCCGGGGGCGCTGGAATCGCCACGTTGCATTCGATGCGTGACGTCCGGGTCACGTCCGTGGCGACCGAAGCGAGGAACGGCGCCCAGGCCGCGGAGCCCTCGCAGATCTTCGCCCGCACCCCGCCCGTCCGAGTCACTAGCTCACTGTAGGTTTGGCCCGGCGAGGGTGGGGTGCCGCCTCCAGGATAGGTGCACGGAACGCCTGCGTCAGTCTCTGAGCCCCAGCCGTAGAGCGCGCTGAAGGTGTAGCCGTCGAAGAGGGGGGCGTAGGCGGCCGTGAGCACGCCGGGGCCCAGCTCGCGGGAGTTGAACGGGTTGGGGCCACCCGGGAAGTCCTCGAGGGACGTGCCGGTCAATGGCGGATCGCTCGGGTTGCAGCTGCCTACCGGGAGGGCACAAGTTCGGGAGTTGTCGTCGGTGACGACGACGATGGTCTTGGTGGCCTCGGGCCTCAGCAGGTCGCGCCACGGCTCGGACCCGTGCCGGTCCCCCGCGACGTACCCCGTCGTCTGCCCCAGGGTGCCGAGGAACTGCTCGACGGGCTGGGTGCTGTGCACGTCGACCTCGACCTGGAAGAACCGCGCTCCGTCTCCGCACGAGGCATCGCCGGCGAGAGGCATCGGGATGCAGACTCCGAACCGTGACCGGCCACCGACGGTGATGCGTCCCTCGCCGCGGAGCGAGAGCATGATGACCCGGTAGTCGATGCCCGACGCGCCGATGAGGGCGGCAAAGTCGTTTAGCCCCGTATTCACCTCGGTGATGGCGGGTTCCATGCTGATTGAATTGTCGACCATCCAGATGATATCGACGGGCAATCGTTCGACCTCGGCTTCGACGATGGCGGAGGCGCAGGCCGCATCCGGCGAGAGGAACGAGGTGTCCGGCTGTGGACCGGTATCGCGGGGAGGCGGCGGGCGCGAGTCCATGGGCGGCGTGCCGGTATCGCCGGCACCCGTATCGCCGAAGCCCGCATCCATCGGCGTCGGTGGGTCTTCGCGGCGGGAGCAGCCCGCGACCAAGAGCAGGAAGACGAGCGAGAGCGTCAGCGCCGAAACGATTGGGAATCGCACCACGCCCTCGATGATACGGCGCCGCCGCGTCGAATCGCCATCAGCAAACGCCGCGGACGGAATACGTTCAGTACATCAGTGCGTCTTCGGCACGAATCGGGCGACCTTCCCGGGTGAGGCGATGGTTCTCGCCGTCCCAGGGCACTAGGCTCTGGCGCTCGTCGCGCTCCTCGCACTCCTCGAGGTTCTCCTCGTAGCACTCCGAATAGGTGACGCGGTCCACGACGACCTGAACCGTCCCATCGGTCCGTTCGAAACGATACTCGCCTACCGTGGCCCAATCGATCATCGCGTAGGTAACGATGCTGTGTTTGGAGATGACCAGCGTATCCGGGGCTTCGGCGGAGCTCACGAAGAGGTCGAGGGCCCGAACCCGGTGGAAGTTTTCCATCGCGCCGCGGCCCCAGCTGATTCCGGTCGTGTAGGTATGGTCGACGACGACATCGTGCTTCTCGTCACCGTCGACGTCCCACACGGCGGCCGACCCGAATGACTCGAAGCAGCGATGGGTCCCGACGGGGCCGACGTCCTTCTGCTCCTCCACGGCTCCCCCGGCGTCGAGGGTGAGGGTCACCAGGTGAAGGCGCTCGCAGTCGAGGAACCCTCGGAGGCGTTCGGGTAGCACCGCTCGTTGCTCCGCGCGCTCACAATCGGGAGGCCCCCCTACGTCCTCGAAGTAATCGTCGAGCGACATGCCACTCGAGGTGGACGTGCAAGCGTCCCGCCGCGGCGCCGAGGTCGTCGTGCGTCTCACGCTTCGACCCGGGGTGGTCGGTCACGCCGTGCCCACCGGCGACATGTTCCGCGCCCTCGAGGTCGATGTATTTCCGGTAGGACAGCCCGCGCTCCGTCAGCGACGCGAGCTCACCCGACACTTTGGCCCGCGCCTCGCCTTCCGCGATGGCGAGCCGAGCATCTTGGTCCGACAGCGACGCGATGAGCGGGTTGGCGGCTCTGTCGGAGAGCCTGACCCGCTGGTCTTCCGCCTTCGGACGAGGCGTTCGAAGGTGCGCTACGTCATCCGGCACCTCGCGATGCCCCGGGCCGATGCCGCGCGCGATGGCGTGCCCATCGGCCACGTCGTTACCCCGATGGTCGCGGGAAACGTGCGCGTACGGCCTCAGTAACGCCCGGGCCCGCTGGGACGCGGCGGCCCCCCCGGGCGTGGGGGTGGGGCCGCTTCGACCGCCGCCTCGAACGCATGGCCGTAGGCCTCGCCGAGCTCTCGGAGCTGTGGACGGGCGTCGGCGCATGCGCCGTAGCCGTCGAGGATCTGCCGTCCTTGGCGAATGACCTCGTCGCGGTTCGAAAGCGAACTCATGCCCAGTGCACGCACCACCCCTTCGACGAGTAGTGCGGTGTTTTCGACGCAGGCCGCGCTCTCCGTGCGCAAGAGCGGCGCGTCGGTCGGGCCCGGGTCTCCTTGGGTGAAGGCTGCAGGCTCGGGCAGGGGAGGGGTCTCTCCGAGCCTCACGTTGGTCATGAGCGTACGGCCGTCGCGAGCCTGGACGACGTGTATGACCCCGAGCGACTCGGCGATACGCCGCGTGAACATGTCCTCGTCCATGCGCTCCGCGAGCTCCGGCAGGTCGAAGGTCATGGTCATGGTCACGCCCGGCGGGAGGTCCGCGGGGGCAAAATGAAAGAGGGGTCCCACATCCTCTTCGAGGCCGGCCCGGAGTCCAACCTGGTCGGCGAGGGCGCCGAGGCCGAAGATTCGGGAGGTGAGCAGCTGGGCGACACAGGGGGCGGAACAATCCCCGAGGAGCGTTTCGATAGCGTCCGGATCGGACGCGCCAGCCCATCCGAAAGGCACCCCCGCGGCCGCCTGCATCGCGTCGACGTTGACGCGGGTATGGATCACGAAGGGGGCATCCGGCGGCCCCTCGGGCGGGGCGGGTGCTTCGAGGCCCGCGTCGTAGGCCGCCATGCCGGCGGCTGTGAGCCCTTGGACAACCGTGAAGGACGGCCTCAGTCCGGTGACTAGGCCCACGGTGATGTCGTCGACCTCGGACCCGACGGGGGCAGTGCGCAAGAGGGCGCCGAGGATTTCCGCCCGGGCGAAGGCGATCGAGCGCAGGCGTTGGGCCGGGTTCGCGTAGTGCCGCCCCCTCCCGGCTCGGGTGGAGCTCTCGGCCAGGAGGGCTCGCCGAATCCGGGAGGGGCGGGCGTGAGCTGCGATGACGACGGGGCCGGTCATGGCCCAGCGTCGCGCAGGCGTGATGGCGACGGCACCTCCGAGATCCCGAGCGAGAGGCCCGGCGGCGAGGTCAGCAATTTCAACTTCTGCGACCCGCATGCGCACCCAACCGTCGCCGGTGTCGAAGATCACCGCCGCGTCGTCGCAACGGAGGGCCCCGGCGGCCCCGGCGGGCCCCGGAAGAGCAGCGGCCACGGAAGCGGGCAACGGTTGACAGCCGGCGGTCCGGGCGACTCCCAGGAGAGAGAGCAAGAGCGCATTGGGGTCGGTCGCGGGGATGACGGCGCGGTGGGAGAAGACGTCGGGTGGCTGTAGGTTCCCGGTCTGAGCGAGCAGCGCCGCGACCGACGTCTCGGGCGCTTCGAAGAGAGACACGACCAACGGGCGGCTGTCATCCCATCCAGCGAGGCTCGGCGGCAGTTGCATGCCCTCCCCTCGAGCGACCGCCCGCAACGCGTCCCAGGGCCCCGCCGCCCCGAGGATTTCCTGGAGTTCGTTCGGCATCATGTCACCGGCGATCGAGGTCGCAACACCGAGGAGCACGGACCAGTGGCGGGGGTGGAAGAAGACCGTGGCCGCGCCCTCGTCACCGGCGGCGTCGAGCAGTTCCTGGCCCCGAAAGCCGTCCTCGATTGCCGGGACGTCGCTAGATGTCGTGGTCACCGTCGGGGCCTCGGCCGCGGGCGCGGATGAACCCCCGCAGGCGGCGACGAGGCAAGCCGCCGTGACGAGCGGCAGGACCGTGAAGAGACCGAGGCTTGGGCTGGAGGAACGTGGCACGGCGCCAGCATCTCGGTCGATGGCCTCGCCCGTCAAGGCGGCGGACCCCCGCACCCGGGGAAAACGTCCCGGAACCTCGGTGTGCTTGCAGTGTCCACCCTTCCATGCGCGCAGCACCGTTCACCGCCCTCCTGGTCTTCGGAACCCTCCCGGCGGTCGGGTGCCTGGGTCAGGTCGAGGCAACCGACGCCCCGGAGGACACGCAGGGGGGGGCTCCGCCTCGAGGGCGTCGTGCAGGAGCACGGCTCCGAATGACTCGGTCGAGGGCGCCGAGGTGCCGGGAAGAAGCTTCGGAACCTCGGCGTACTTCGAGTGTCTACCCCCCATGCGCGCCTCGGAAGTCACCG
>JAFDCW010000296.1 GCA_019312705.1 Deltaproteobacteria bacterium | reverse complement strand
CCTTCCCCGGCCGACATCGCAGCCGGGTTGTAGTACGCCGAGGCGCCGTCCGCGGTCGCGGCTCCCGACAGCGCCGTGCCCATCTGCTGGGCCGACGCCGAGGAGGGGGTGACCGCCGAGGCCGAGGCCGCGAGGGCGAGCGCGGGGATGAGGAAGGCCAGCGCTCGCCGAGGGTGCTTCAGCGCCGACGGCGGCACGAAAGGAACCCGGCGAGGATGAAGAGGAACGCGAAAGTGGGCAGGGGCGACGCGTCACCGGCGGCAGAGCAGCCCGAGGCGAGGTCCGGGTGCAACGCGAATCCGAAGGTCTGGGAGGTGACGTTGCCCGCTTCGTCCCGGGCGACGATTTCGAGTTCGTAGAGCTCGTCGACCTCGAGGGAGTCGGTGTCGATGGCCGTCTCCAAGCGGTCCGGCGCGAAGGGCGCCTCCTGGATGACCCGCATCGCTCCGTCAGGGTCGAGGATTCGCAGCATCCAGCCGCTCTCGATCACTGAGCTACGCTCGTCGGTCACCTCCCACGCGGCCCGGACGGCGGAGTCGAGGACGATCCCGTCGGGGCTTTCGGTTACCGTCAGCTCCGGCGGAAGGCCGTCGACGACGAATGCGTGGATGACCGGGACGCGGTCCATGTTGTCGTTGGCGTCGACCGCCGAGACCTCGAGCACGTGGTCGCCGTCCGCGGCGTCGAAGAGAATGTCACGCATGCTCGTCGCCATGCCGCCACGAAGAGGCTCGTCGTCGAGCCACGCACGATAGCGAAGGAGCGAGTTGGGGGTCCGGTCATCACGACCGACGGCCCGGAAGCTCTGGGTACCCGCCGGGAGCAGAATCGGGGTCTCGGCGAGGGAGGTGTCGGGCGCCTGCGTGTCGCTCGCGTCCGGGGTGAAGAGGTCGACGCCGACGCGCTGCCACCCGCCGTCACTTTCGAGAGTGCGGATGGCCAAGAAGGAGCCCGCGATGGGGTGCAGGGCCGGGGCGATGGGCAGCCCCGAGAGGCGCTCGGCCAGCATCGGCATGACCGTCCTCTCGATGAAGCCGCGCAGGCGAGCGCCGTCGATGTCGAGGGTGGTGTCTTCGCCCTCGATGAGCACACGCTCGATTTCGATACCGCGAACGGCGAGCACCAGGGAGCCGAGGTCCTGGTCCACGCCGACCTCTGCTCCGAGGGAGCCGTCGACGCGGATGTCGATGCGCGAGGGCTCGGCGCCGGGCACGTTGAGGTCGACCCACACGTGCAGGCCCCGAAGGGAAAGCTCGGCGACGTTCGGGGCGACCCGGCCGAAGGTGGCAGCGAGGGGCTGTTCGATTTCGAAAGCGATGTCGAGGGTGGTGTCCGGTGACAGGCCGAGCTGCTGGGCCACTCCGGCGCCGCCGAGGTCGATGGAGAGAGCCTGGTCTTGGAGCATCTGATTGATGAGCCCGCCTCGATGAGCTTCGTAGAGCGCCTCGGTGACCAGGCGGTCGGCCGCCGCGACCTGAAGGTGCCCCGCCATGCCGCTGGGAATCGCCGGCCCCTCGGGGTTGTGCACCTCGGGAAGCGCGGCGTCGTAAAGCGGCGTCCCGTTCCAGGCCATGCGGGCGCCGCCGCCGGCGGTGATCCCGTTCGTCGCGCTGAGGTCGAGGGTATCGAGCCAGCCGTCGATGGTCATGCCGCCCGCTTCGACGCTGAGGCCGAGGGTCTCGGCGAAGACGCCGGTCAGGGTCTCGCTGATCTTCTCGCCGAGCATCACCTCGACCCGGGGCACGAGGCGCTCGAGGGCCCAGCCTTCGAAAGCGTTGAAGAGCCAAGTCGCGATCTCACCGACGGCGCAGCCATCGGACTCGACGGCGAGATCTTCGGCGACAAGCTGAAGATCGACCGTAGCCCCGTGAAACTCGATGCCGCCGTCCGGGCTCGTCGCGGCCGCCAGCTCCATCTCGACGCCGAGGCGGTCGAGGTCGGCGCTGAGGTCACACGTCGTCGAGCCGAGGCAGGCGTAGGGGTTCTGCATGTCGACGGGGGTCGCCACGAAGACGTCGATGGTGGTGCTGACGAACATCCGGCCGTCCTCGGTTCGCACGTTCAGCGCCCGCCAGCCCAACTCGATCGAGGTGTCCGGGAAGCTGGCCGTCACGTCCCCATCTCCGGGACAGTTGAAGAGCACCCGGGTGTCGGTGGGGACGACCACCTCGGAGGGCACCTGGCTGAGGGCGAAGGCCGTCAGCTCGTCCAAGCCGGTCGGGGTCACGCGCACGCCGAAGCCCTGAGCAGCGGCCGGGAGGGGGAGAGCCAGGGCCAAAGACAGGAGGGCCAAGAGCGGGGCGGAGGAGCGCATGGGCTAAGGATACCGCATGATCAGTGCCAAGATCTGCCGACCGAAATCATGGAGAAATTGAGATCTAGTGGCGCCTCGGGTGGCCAACCCAGGAGCCGTGAGTATTCCAGGCCCGGGGTTCGGGAGGAGGGGCTACCCTGGGATGAAGATGGACGGGTTCGTATCGGTCGTCACCGCCCTGGCGATGATCTGCTTCTCCCTCAGCTTCTTGCTCGTGCCAGCGGCGCTGATCGGCCTGGTCGTATGGCTGGTTCGCCGCAACATGCGCAGGGCGGACCTCTTTGCGCAGGCCGCAGGACCGCTGGGCTTGAGCCCCGAAGGGCAGCGCCGTCTGGTCGGCGTGCGGTCGGGGGTGCACGTGCGCCTCCGCCACGTACACGAGGGCTCATCGGACAATCGCTCGTCGTGGACCTACGTGGAGGCGACCATCGACCCGCCGCTTCGCCTCGGAGCGAGGATCAACGCCCAGGGGTGGCTGGGCGCGGCATTCAGCGAGCTTGTCGGCAAGGACATCTCGGTGGGGGACCCATCCTTCGACCGCGACTTTTCGGTCGGCGCCATCGAGGAGGACGAGATCGCCCGCTTCCTGAACCCCGAGTTCCGTCGTGACCTCTCGGGCATTCGCGCCCGGTATCCGTCCCTCTGGGTCACAGACGACGAGGTCTTGCTCAAATTCTCGGGCTGGGTAACGGACGCCCACCGCCTCGGCCTGGCCCTCGACGCCGCCGTGGGTCTCAGTTCGGGCGCCCTCGCGGCGCGGCGGGCGATGGGTCCGACAGCGAGGGAACGGGCTGTGATCGATTCGTGGAGCCGTGTCGCGATGGAGTCGGGTTGGGCCTTCGACCGCGAGCAACTGGCCCTGACCGGCGCGGTCGACCGCGCGAGTTTTCAGGTCGTGCCGGTCCTGAACCGGAGTGGGTGGTCCACACGGTTTCGCGTGTCCTTCGACCGGCCCCTCGGCGTGGATCTCCAGCTGCGCAAGCAAGGGGCGTTCAGCGCCGTGGGGCGCTTCTTTGGCGTGCAAGACATCGTCATCGGTGACCCCCGCTTCGACGACTCCTTCACCGTGAAGGGCTCGAACCCCGACGGTGTGCGCCGCGTCCTCGACGACGAGGCCCTGCGCGGGCAGTTGCTCACGCTGCTCGCGGCGGCAAAGTCCTTCGAGGTCGGGGACAACCACGTCGAAGCCTTAGCCCACGGCCTCGTCGACCAAGCGCCGTCGCTACGCCACTCCCTCGACCTCGTCGCCGAGGTCGCTCGGGGCCTCAGGGCCCGGGTCGACGCCCCCGCGGTCGGCGCTTACCGGTAGCGGTAACGGCTGCTGCACCCTCAGCCCGGAGCGCCTTCACCCGAATGAAAAGCGCGTCGCGTTCGCTCTGAGATACGAAGGTCCCGGGCCGGCCCTCGACCCGGAGGGCGGCGTTGAGCTTCGCGAGATCCGTCCGGTGAAACGATGAGAGACGGCGGAGATTGGTCTGGACCTCACTGGCCTCGCGCCGCGCGCGGGGCTTTTCGACGAGGGCCCGGACGAGGGGGCCGAGGCCCGACGGGCCAACGCCCGCGAGGAACGATTCGAGGCCGGTCACGATGTCGGCGTCGAGCATGCGAAAAGCCACGGTCCGTGACCCCACCACCGACGGCACGTCTTCTACGGCTGCGCGTTTGTCGAGGTGGGCGACGAGACCGAGCAGCGTCACGAGGACCTCGAAGGCGTCCTTGGCCCGCGACCGGGAGCGGAAAACGCCGAACCACCGGAAATCCAACTCGGAAAACGCGTCGATGTCCGTGGCAAAACAAAGGAGGGTGTGGCGCGGGCGACGGACGACGCCAATCGCGGGGTAGAGAAAGAAGAACGCCCCGTCGACGTTGTAGGGCGGCCGCAGGGTCCGGATGAGCTCGTTTTCGGTGGTGAGGGCCGCGGCTTCGGTGACCACCATGCGCACCTCGAGGGCCGCTGCCTCGCGGACCAGGGTGCGCATCTTCCGGTGAGCCTTGCGGCGAGAGGCGTTGCGATAGCTGGCCAAGCGGCGCCGGAGGTTCTTTGCTTTTCCGACATAGAGCACCGAGCCCTCGTCGTCCTTGAAGAGATAGACCCCCGGCGTCGTGGGCGCCTCTTCAATGAAGGTCGCGCCAAACTTCCGGTCGAAACGCTTCACTCGATGACACCGAGTTCACGACGCGCACGCTGGTAGTCGTCGGTGATATCACCCGCGGCGTCGCGAATCGCAAAGGCGACCCGAACGACCTCCCCCGCCGAGCGGCGGAACTCGTACACCGTGAGGAAGGGTTGCTCGCGGTCCTCGCGCATGCGCAAGTCCGCGCGGGCAGTGACGTGCAGCCCTGCTGCCGATGCGGCAGCCAGAACCCGGGCGTCACCGGCCGTCTGGAATACGAGGTAGAAGCGCCCGTCGGGGGACAGGGATCGTGCCGCCGCCTCGCAGTACCCCTCGACCCCGCCGCGGACCTCGAAGCGGCACGCGCGGCGTTGGGGATCGGCCGGGAGCACGCCGGTGCCAATTGGAAAATACGGCGGTGAGCCGGTGATGAGCTCATAGCCGCCATGCCCGTCGTCGAGGTGCACCTCGCGGAAATCGCCGTGCTCCACCTCGATTCGATGCCCCCCTTCGGGCAGTTCGGCGATGGTCCGCCGCACCATCGTCACGCTCTCGTCCTGGGCCTCGACTCCCATCGTCGCACCAGGCCGCAGCCGGTGGCTCACCATCAGCATCACCGACCCGATCCCGCAGCCGAGGTCGAGGTAGCGCGGGGGCACAGCGCCATCGCTCCGAGCTACGGCAAACCACGCGGTGACGACGTCGTCGGTGCTGGTCCGGTGTCCACCCTTGCGCTGGTAGAGGTGCCAGTCGCCGATCAGCCGGTCCCGCCGGGCGTCCTCCGGCCAATCGCCGGTCTCTTCGTTCGTCGCCGCCATCGCAGCCTGATCCTCGCAGATTGCTCAGGGGTCAGAAACCCTTCGGTCGACCGCGTGGGGACGCCGTACACTGCTAGGTGAAACAATATGGGTGCCAAAGAAAAAGACGCAGGCAGCGAGCACAGCCCGGAAGAAGCGCGGCTTCGGATCATTCTCGACTCCATGGTCGAGGCGGTGTTCGTGACCGACAACTCGGGCCGGGTGACGCTGACCAACCAGGCCCTCGACGACATCATCTCCCGAGACGTGCGCGGGCGCCGCGGCAAGAACGTGATCAAGAGCAAGGAGCTCAAGAATGCGATTCGGCGGGCGCGCAAGGAGCACACAGCAACGGCCGTCGAGCTCGAAACCGAGATCGGCGACCGGACGCATATCTTCCATGCCCAGGTATCGCCGCTTCCGGACGAGGCCGGGGTGGTGACCGTGCTTCACGACGTCACGACCCTCAAGGACTCGGACCGCCTACGCCGTGACTTCGTCGCCAACGCCAGCCACGAACTGCGCACGCCGCTCACGGCGATCCGCGGCTTCGCCGAGACCCTCATCGATGGGGCCGCCGAAGACCCGGAAGCGCGCTCTCGGTTCCTCGACGCCATATTTCGTCACACGATCCGGCTGCAGCGCCTCGCGCAAGATCTCACGACGCTCTCCCAGGTAGAATCGCCCCAGCACGACTGGGTAGAGTCCCCCACCGACGTCGGCGCCGTGTGCCGAGACAGCGTATCGAGCCTCGAGTCCTTCGCGCGCAAGAAGGGCATCAACGTCGAGATGCAACTGCCGGAGGAGCCCCTCACGGCGACGCTCTCCGCCCGGGGCCTCGACCACGTGCTCGTAAACCTCGTCGACAACGCGATCAAGTACTCGCCGGAGGGCAGTGAGGTGACGGTGGTGGTTCGC
>JAFDCW010001076.1 GCA_019312705.1 Deltaproteobacteria bacterium | reverse complement strand
CAGCCGCCTTCGAATGTAGCGGATTTCGGAGGCAGGACACTAGCGGACGTCTCCCTTGGTGATGCGCATGAAGACCTCCTCGAGGCCCATTTCCTCCTCCGAGAAGTGGTGCAGGGAGAAGCCGCGCCCGACGAGGTCGGCGGCGATGGGGGAAGCGTCGCCCGCGTCCGGCCGGAGCCGCGCGAAGAGGAAGCCGTTGTCCTCGCGGAGGCCGGCGACGAGGGGATGGTTCCGGAGGGCGTCGAGGGCCATCTCCTGGTCCCGCGATTCGCCGGACGTGACCCTGATGCGGATGATCCGGCCGGCTTCGTCGCTCAACTGCTTCTTCACGTCCTCGATCGGTCCCGAGTAGAGGAGCCGCCCGGCCTCGAGGATGCCGATGGACGTGCACATCTCCCCGATCTCGGACAGGATGTGGCTGGAGATGAAGATCGTCTTGCCCATGTCGCGCAGTTCCGCGACCAGTTCCTTGAACTCGATGCGCGCGCGCGGGTCGAGGCCGGCGGCGGGTTCGTCGAGCAGCAGGATCTCCGGGTCATGGAGAAGGACGCGCGCGAGGCCGAGTCGCTGGCTCATCCCGCGGGAGAGGGCGCGCACCGGCGACTCGCGCTTGCCCTCGAGGTCGGTGAGCGAGAGGACGTCGTCAACGACCCGCTCGCGCTTCGCCCCGTGAATCCGGTAGGCGGCGGCGAAGAAGTGCAGGTACTCCTCCACGAGCATGTCGTCGTAGATGCCGATGTGGTCGGGCATGTAACCCATGAGCCGCTTGGCGGAATCGGGCCGGCGCACGACGTCGATCTCGCCGAGGAACGCGCGCCCCCGGGTGGGGGTGAGCAGCGTGGCGAGAATGCGGATCGTGGTGGTCTTCCCGGCGCCGTTCGGGCCGATGAACCCGAAAACCTCGCCCTTGGGAATCTTGAGCGTCAACCCGTCGAGGGCCTTGGTGCTCTTGAAGGTTCGGGTCAGGTTGTCCGTGACGATCATGTCGGTCATGGGCGGATCACCTTGCGGATGAAGGTCAGCGTGAAACCGTCGGAGTCGCCGTCGGAAATGCGAAAAGGGTCGCGCGCCTCGGTCCAGCCGGTGACGAGGGCGACGTTGCGTCGGATTGCGGGGCTCCGGTCGAAGCCGTACTTCGCCAGGCCCCGGAAGTGCTCGTTCCAGTCGGCGTCCTTGCGGAGGCGGGATGAGCCCGCAGCCGCCCAGGTCAGGGAATGGAGGCGGGTGCCGACGCCCAGCAGGTCGAGCGCGCTCGGCGTGTCGGCGACGTAATCGCCCATGTCGTCGATCGGTTTGAAGTAGACGTTCCGCATCGTAGCGGGTCGCGACACCTCGGCGCCGGCATCGACCGAGCCGAACTTGACGGTCTTCCCGTCGAGGATGACCTGCACATCCCGGAGGTGGAAATCGAGTCCGTTCCGCACCGTGATCTCGTTTTCGCCGATGTCCACATCGAGGGGCACGGTGACCCGGCGCTCGATGAGCGTGCGGGTGGTTCGGAGCGAGCGGAATGGAACGAGGATCGAGGCCTTGACCCGGGTGGGGGAGGTGAACGTCAACTCCACGGGGCTGCGCTGGAGACCGCCGCTGCCCCGGTACCTGTCCGGCTCTGTGAAGTCGGAGACGTGCGTGGTCTCTCCCTCCGGATCGAACTCGAGGCGCGCGCCGATGGGGGCGTAGTGGCCCGCGAAGTCCTGGATGACGAGTCGGTCGGGCTCGCCGTCGGGGCCGGGGAGGACGTCGACGAACGTGACCCGGTTCACCTTCGCCGTTCCCGCGAACAGGTGGAACGAGACGAACCAGGCGGACACGGAGAAGACGATGGCCAGGCCGAGAAAACGTCAGTGCGGACCACCGGAGCAGCTTGTACTTCTTCAGCACGAAGTAGTCGAGGGGACCGACCGCGATGATGTAGAGCACCATGAAGAGGAAGAGAAGCCCCATCGGCGGGGGGCGGAGGGCGCCGGCGCGGAGCAGTTTCAGGATGTCGGTCACCGGCTCCTGGTTCACGGAGCCGCCGATGAAGGACTCACCCGAGGGGAACACCCTGGCCTCCGTGACGTCGACCTCACCCGTGGCGTCCCGGGCGGTCAGGCCACCGAACAGGACAGCGAAGAAGCAGATCGCCCGGTTCTTGTTCAACGGCCGGAACCGGCCCGTGTCGAAGGCGACGACGACGATGGAGCCGTAGCCGTGGTTCCGCGTAGCGATCAGGGGCAGACCGAGGTTCGGAAGCGTGGCGAGGACGCTGGCGCCGACGCGCGGGGTGAGCGCGTAGAGCGGTCCCTTGGTCTGCGAGGGT
>JAFDCW010001075.1 GCA_019312705.1 Deltaproteobacteria bacterium | reverse complement strand
CTTCGAGTTCGAGCTCCCGACCGAGGTCGAGTTCGGCCTGACCGAAGAGGCGGTGGTCACAGCAGGGGGGCCGGCGGTCATTGCCCCCGAAGTAGCGCCGACGCCGCCTCCTGAAGACCCCCAGGGGGCCGATGATTCAGAGGAGGGGGACGAGGCCTCCCCCGACGCTGGGGTCGCTGATGCAAGCCGGGACGCGGGCCAAGACGCCGCCCAAGATAGCGGCCGGGATGCAGCAACCGACGCGGCACGGGCAGACGCCGCCCTGGTCGCCGCGGTGGTGGACGCCCGCGCCGAGACCGCAGAAGGAGAGGCCGAAGGAGAAGGAGGCGGAGAAGAAGACGATGCGGCCCGGGAGGTCCGGCTGCCGGCGGGGGCACAGATAGCGCTCCGCCTCGACATGGCCCGCATCCGAGTCTCCCCCCTAGCCCCCCAGGTGCGGCGCCTGCTCGACGCCATCCCCGACTGGCATGCAGTCCTCGACGGAGCCGAGATCGATCCCCTCGGCGACCTCGAGCGGGTGCTAATCGCGTCGCCGAACCTGCAGCGCTCCCGCATGGTCCTCGCCGGGCGCTACGACCCCGCCCGGGTCGACGTCGACGCCATCGTTGCCCGCATGGCCACGGCCCGGGGTACCGAGGCCTCCTGGGGCACCGAGGGCACCGTGCCCGTCGCGCCCTGGGCCAACGCTGACGAGACCGCCCGCGTCATCGCCAAAATCGGGCAACGACACTTTGCCATCACCCGACCCGAGGATCTTCCCACGCTCCTGGCCATCGCCCAGACCCGAGCCGAGTCCGAGTCCGAGTCCGAGTCCGAGTCCGAGTCCGAGTCCGAGTCCGAGTCCGAGTCGACGGAAGAGGGGCCCGAAGAGCCCGAGGACGCCAGCTGGGCGGATGCGCTCCTCTCGATGGACCCGGGGACAGCCCTGACCGTCGAGGTGGAAGGCGCCCGCCGCTTCGTTCGGGGCATGACCCGCGGCGTTCCGATGCGTCTCCGGGTCTCGGTCGAGGACCGACCCGACCACTCGGTCCATGTCCGGGCGTTCGGCGACTACGAGAGCCCCCGGGCCGCCGCCGATGCGGTCACCTACTGGGACACGCTGAAAACCCAGGCGGCGAGAAACGCGCTGGTTCGCATGATGGGCTTCGGTCCGGCTCTCACCGGTATCGAGTTCGTCGTCGACGACCTCGAGGTCAGGGCCGAGGTGAGGTTGGGTCCCCGGCAGATTCGCACCATCCTCGACTTCCTACGAAGCGAGCTCGAAAGCCAAGCCCGCCGAAGGCAGGACCGAGAGCGGAGGTCCACCATGACGACAGACATGCAGCCGCCATCAATGATGAGCGCCCCCTCGCGTGGCGCCGTTCCCGCGCCGACCATGCGCTGAGGGGCTGCACGCGAACACGGCGGCAAACGTGCAACGCGTTTGTGCCCAAGGTGCTCGACCCCGTGCCTTGCATACAAAAGAGGCGCCCTTTCGGGCGCCTCTTTCGTACAAGCCAAGTCGCTCCCGAAGGAGCAAAGCTCTCTAGAGCACGAGCTCTTTGAGCTTCTTGAGGGGCGTGGCGCGAAGCTTCTTGCTCGCGGGCACGTCCCGAATGATGACCTCACCGGTCGCCGGGTTACGGAACTTCTTCGCCTTCTGGGCCGCAACCTTGCGAACCTTCAGCTTGAGAGCAACCTCCGGCACGATGAACTCGCCGGGGCCGCGCTTGCCAAGCTCGCGCTTCACAACGTCGCGCAGGCTTTCGAAGACCGTGTTGATGTCCTTCTTGCTGAGACCGGTGCGCTCCGCGAGCTCGGTCACAATCTGGGCCTTAGTCATCAAGAACGCGACCCCCGAGTTGGCGGCCATCTATGCACTGGCAGAATTTCTCTGACAAGGGGTTTTTCTGAAAAATGGCTACGAAATGCCCAGAACGAGACTCGGACCCAAAGCGAAGCCCCGCCTTCGCGAGTCCCTGGCGATCTCACGGGCTCGTCATCAACGAAATCCGCGAAAAAACAGGGCCTTCGTGCGCTCGCCTCAAAACCGCGGCAACCAGATCACCACAGGTTATCCACAGCTCCTGAAAAACAACCCCAGGCAGTGCCCAGGAGAGGCTCTGCAATGGCCCAAGGTCATAGAATCACAAGTGAAACACGGCAGAGCAGTGCCTCTTCCTAGGCGCGACATCGGGTATCGTCGAGGTGAAGCAGACGCTTTTCCACAGATCAGCGGCGCAGCGCGGGGCTCCGGGCGGCGGCGCACAGAGCGTCCGTGCGCGCTTTCATCTGGCGGTCCTCGACCTGGGTACGGTGGTCGTAGCCCAACAAATGCAGCAAACCGTGGGCGAGGAGCATCGTGACCTCCGAGGCGATCGTCCGCCCCGCCCCGAGGGCCTGCTTTCGAGCCGTTTCGAGAGAAATTACGACGTCGCCGAGCATGCGCGGGTGGCCGGCCCCGTGTTCCTCTGTGCCCTCCTCCTCTTGAGGAAACGCCAGCACGTCGGTCGGGCGGTCGATGTCGCGATAATCCCGATTGAGTGCGTGGATGGTCGCGTCATCGCAGAGCAGCAAGGAGAGCTCGGCATGCTCGAGGCCGAGGGCTCGAAGCATGCGCTCGGCCCGGGCCCGAACCTCGGCGGGGGCGATCGACCGCCGCGTGAGCTTTCGGGTGCTTAGAAGGACGGACAAGGCGAAAGCGAAACACGCGAGGTCGCTAGGCGCAACGGACCGCCGACAGACTGCTATGCTCCGGCCGCTATGGATGGCCTTTTCGACAACATCTTCATCTCCAGCCGCGGAGAGGTCGCAAACCGAATCGCTCGCACGTGCCGCCGGGTTGGGATCGACGTCCTAGACGTCGAGCTGCCGCCGACACCCCACCCCCTCCTCCCCGACGCCGAAGCGACGGTCGCCGCGGCCCAGGCTGCCGGCGCCACGGCGCTGCACCCCGGCTACGTCGGGCCCCGGGCCCGGGCCGAACTCGCCTTCCTCTCCCGGGCCGCGGGGCTGACCTTCGTCGGCCCATCAAACGAAGCCCTCGCCGTGATGGCCGACAAGGTCGCCCTCCGGACGCGGGCGGAGGCCACGGGGATCAAGGCTCTCCCAGGATCCGCCGCACTCTCCACGTGGGACGAAGCCCGGGACGCCGCCCAAGAGCTCGAGTTCCCGCTCTTCGTCAAGCCCGTCGCAGGTACCGCCGGCTTCGGCGTCCTCGAAGTCGACGACGAAGACGACCTGCACAACGCATTCGACATCAGCATCGAGCGAGCCACCGCCACCTTCGGCGATGGACGGGTCTACCTCGAGCATGCGCTGCACCGCCCCCGGCACCTCGAAGTGACCGTGGTGGCCGATGCCCACGGCAACCGCTTCGCCCTCCGGGAACGCGACAGCAGCGTGCAGCGGCGCCACCAGGTCCTCATCGCAGAAACACCATCGCCGTGGCTCAGCAACCATGGCGAGGGCGAGGCCATCCGTGAGTTCCTAATCGATCAGGCGCTGCGCCTCGCCGAGGAGCTATCTCTGGTCGGGGTGTTCACCGTTGAATTCCTCATCGACGCTGACGACCGAGTGTTCTTTCTGGAGGCCAACGCGGACATGCAGGGCGCCATCCTGGTCACTGAACTCGCGACGGGGCGGGACCCGATCGAGCTGTCCCTCGAAGTAGCGACCGGTGCTCCCCTGACCGACGACCCGAGCC
>JAFDCW010001074.1 GCA_019312705.1 Deltaproteobacteria bacterium | reverse complement strand
ATGGCTCTTCTGGAATTCAGGTGGGTGAAATCAGGGGCTCGGGCGTCATATCGAGGCCGCCGAGGTGGAAGTAGATGGCCGTTCGGAAGCGGGCTCGGTTGCGAAAGCCGCAGGCCATCTTCTTCAGCCACTGGATGCGCGAGTTCACGCCTTCGGCGAGCGCGTTGGTGACGTCTGAGGTGGCGGCATTGATGATTCCGACCAGGTGACGCTTGAAGCTACGTGCGACGGTTTTGAACTCGGGGAGGCGGCAACGCATGGCCCAGCTCAGCCATTTCTTCCATCCGCGTAGCGCCCAAGTTCGGCTTCGATAGCCCCAGAGTCCCATCGCGGTCTCTTTTAGAGCCCATGCTCGTGCAGTACGCAGATTGCTGCGGCGCAGCTCCGCAAAGCCTGCCCAGCGTTCTCGGCTCATGTGGTGAGGGTTCTGCAGCCAGAGGTAACGGGACTTTTCGAGCCGCTGGTCGCCTTCCTTCCGAAGCGCCTTCTGCTCACGCCGGCGCACCAAGTCGACTGCTTGTCCGATGATCTTCGCGACGTGAAACTTGTCGAACACGATCTTGTCGTCCTAGAAGCCATCGATGGCGTCTCTTGTGCGTTCGTCGGCCACGTAGAGCACGTTGCCTTCATCCAGGTCGAACACGGATGTGACGTACTCATGCCGCTTCTGGAAAGAGGTTTCGTCCACTCCGATGCGCGTCGGCCGCCGACGCTCCCGCCGTTGCAACCCGCGTTTTACGGCTCGATCCATGATCCCGTCCACCTCGTCCCAACTCAGCCCGAGCTGGTTCGCAACCGCCGAAATACTCGCCTCCCCCAGCCAGTCGATCACCAGCGCCTCGAAGAGTGCCGTGAAACGGCTGTTGGGTTCCGACCACGGCACCCGTACCTGCCTGACCCCGTGTTCCTCGCAACGGGTCCGCGGTATCTCCGCCTCGAGCACCGTCCTAAACTGACAGGTGTCCAGGTGTCGCCAGCTGCGGCGCCGCGTGTCGTGTCTCGGGCAGCGCACTCCGCACTCCGGACACTCGAGCCGACTTGAGGCCCAGGTCACGAACACCCGCACCGAGTGCTCTTCTCGGTCGAGCTCAACGGCCTCCACCTTCCACGGAGACTCGATGCCTAGGATCTGTGCGTAGAGATGACGGTCCTGCATTCCTCTGGCTTACCGGATTTTCTGAAAATCACCCACCCGGTTCCCGGAAGAGCCATCTTTATAGGTGAGCAGGCAGCGCAGGAACCGGGGCCAGATCGCGCCGTGGATCGCGCTCCAGGAGGCACTGTTTAGTCGTCGACGCTGAGCTCGCGGTAGGCGACCCCGCCGCCGCGCCGCGCGTAGAGCGCCCAGAAGAGCCCGTTCGGGTCTTCGAAAAACGCGAGCTCGTCGCCCTCGGGACCGACCTCGACGGCGTGCCCCGCGGGGCCTCGGTAATGCAGCTTGTCGTGGGCGATGAGACCGAGGCGCTTGGCTTCCTCTTCGATCTCCCGGCCCAGGTCTCGGGCCGCCTCGGCGACGTCGTATTCGTCTTCGACGAGCTCCCGCAACCAATCGGCGAGGTCCGTGATGGCCCCGGTGACCGACGGGTCGGCTTCGGACTCTTCGGCGTGGGCCTGGATGCGCACGACGGCGTCCTCTACGGAAGAAGAGACGTGCTCCTCGGCATCGCCGAGGAAGAGCGTGATCTCCTCCTCATCGACACTGAACGAGACGCCGTCGGCGCCGAGCTGTGCCCGCGACACACCCGCCTCCCGCACCGCAGCCTCGAGCTCCTCTTCCATGGACATATTCGCTTTTCGATGTGCTCGAGTCGACGATGACCCGCGCCTCGGCGCACGCTAGCACGCGCACCCCCGGGCGCTACCGGAGGGGGGAGGCTCCCGGGGTCACTGCGCCGCGGGCGACGAATACTCGTGCTAGCGTGCCGGCGCCCATGATTCGTTCGGCCGCACTTCTCATCGTCGCCGCCGCGTTCTTCCCCCCCCTCGGAGGCTGTGAGCGCGCCGCTCCCGCGGCTGCGCCTCCGTCACCAAACGTAGAGGCGTCCGAGGCGATCGTCGTCGTCGCCCGCGTCGTCAACGCCCCGCGGCCGCCCCCCTGCGGTACCTCGACCTACCGCGTTGCGGTGCGATACGCGGTCCTCGAGGTCGAGGCCGGTGCCCTGGCCGAGACCGACATCCTCGTGCGACAGGATTGCCCGGAGGCCCCGCGCCCTGCCGGGGATGCCGGGCCCATCGAGGTCGACGCCGTGCACCGCCTGACCCTCGAAGCCGAGCCCCTCATCACGGCCCGACGGGTTCAGTGGATCCCCGTGCGTACCGACGCCGCGACCGAGTCGCCGTAGCTTCACTCCGTACGGAAGAACGTCTGGGTCCCGCCGGTCACGCCCAGGTGGTCGAGGCCGAGGTTGGCAAAGACCCCGGCGCAGTCCGGGTCGGTCATCGTCGACATGCATCCCGGCGGGGTGTCGGCGGTATTGGTATCGATGTCCGTGTCCTGGAGCATGAGCGCGAGGTCGGCGACGATGGTGT
>JAFDCW010000295.1 GCA_019312705.1 Deltaproteobacteria bacterium | reverse complement strand
CGTTGTCGAACCGTCGTCGTGCTCGTCCGCATCCAGCAGGCCGAGGATGTTGTCCAGGACAGGCCCATTCCCAACTGCTGCAAGCTGCGAATCTGCTGCAATCGCTGGATTTCCAGCCGGGTGTAGAGCCGGTGACCCGAAGCGGTGCGCCCCGACGGGCTGAGCAGTCCGATCTGTACGTAGTAGTGGAGAGTCCGGACAGACACGCCGGTCCGCCGGGCCGCCGCTGCGACTTTCAGAGCGACTTCGTTGCTGGATGAGTTCTCCACGACGACGAGCCTACTCTGCGCCCTCACGTCGCGTGAGCTTCAAGGACAAAGTGCCCTCACGTTGCGTCAGGCGGAACCGCTCCGGGAACCGCTTACGTTGCGGGCCGGGCAGTCTCGTGAGACATCGCCCAACGAATGCGTGGCAGAAAAAGGAAGGCGTCGGTGCGCAGCAAGGACCTCCTGTCGGATCCATCCGCGGTCGCCTGGATCCAGCGGCACACTGCTGGAGGAAAGCCCAACGACGACGATCGGCTGCAATCGCTCTGGGGCGGATACGGAGAAATCGTCCGTGTGCACCTGGAGGGCGGCGATGTCTCGTCGGCGATCGTCAAGCAGGTGAACCCGCCGGCCCAGATGAAGCTGCGGCGCGGCAGCCCAGAGCACGCGTCCCACCAACGCAAATTGCGCTCCTACGACGTCGAGCAGGCGTTCTACTCGCAATGGAGGGACAGGACCGGGGCTTCGTGCCGGACGGCGCGCTGCTACGCCGCCGACAAGACTGGCGCGGGCTGGCGCTTCTTGCTCGAGGACCTCGACGCGGCGGGGTTCGCGAGGAGGCTTGCGCGCCTCGACGGCGCCCAAGTCGATCACTGCCTGAGATGGCTGGCGTCGTTGCACGCGACCTTCTTGGGCGAGACGCCGAAGGGCCTGTGGAAGACCGGCACGTACTGGCATCTCGGCACACGGGCCGTAGAGTTCGCGGCGCTCACGGACCCGCAACTGAAAGCGGCGGCGCGCCCCCTCGACGCCGCGCTCAATGCGTGCCGGTTCCAGACCTTCGTGCACGGCGACGCCAAGACGGAGAACTTCTGCTTCGGTGCCGACGGCGTCGCGGCTGTCGACTTCCAATACGTCGGCGGCGGCTGCGGAATGAAAGACGTCGCCTACTTCCTGAGCAGCTGTCTCTCCGATGCCCAATGCGAGGCCGAGGCACCGCACCACCTCGATACCTACTTCTCGTTTCTTCGCCAATACGTCGAGGCGTCCGTCGACATCGACGCCCTCGAATGCGAGTGGCGCAGCCTTTACCCCGCGGCCTGGGCAGACTTTCACCGTTTCCTCGCCGGATGGGCGCCGGGGCACTGGCCCATCCACCGCTACACCCGGCAGATGACCCAAGAGGCCCTGGCGTCGCTCTGAGTCCCGGGGACGGGGTGGCCCCTTCGCGTGGTGCTCTGGTATAGAGTGGGCCCAATGTGACGGCGTGCACGACACGCTGCCGCTCTTGCTCGGAGGGATACGACGATGAGCCAGATGCTTGTTCGCGATTTGATGACCACCGACCTCTTCACCCTGCGCGCCGACGAGCACTTCGGGTCGGCCGGCGAGATGCTGGGGCTGAAGCACGTCCGACACCTCCCCGTCCTCGACATGGGGAAGCTGGTTGGCCTGGTGACGCAAAGGGACCTCATGCGGGCCCAGGCCCGGCTCATGCTCGAGTTGGTCAAGGCCGACCCGAAGGGCAGCGATGAGCGGGTCCTCACGGTCTACGTGAAGGACTTCATGACGAAGGATGGTCTCGTGACCTGCGGGCCCGCGACCCCGGCAGACGATGCCGCACGCCTCATGCTGGACCGCAAACTCGGATGCGTCTTAGTGACGGACGAGGGGGAGCTGAAGGGCATCCTCACGGAGGCCGACATCGTGAAGTGGGCCGTCGAGATGATGGCCAAGGTGCGCCTCGAGCAGGCCGCGCGGACCGGCCCGACCGACTCTTGACCGGGTCCGGCGCAAGTCATACCCAGCTTGCGCCGTCAAAACACGAGGCCTCGAGGGCGCAGCCTGGTATGCGCTCAGCGAACGGGCAGGAAGAACTGCCGGGCGTCGAGGGTTCGGCCGAAGGCGCCGGTGGGGCCGGGGGTCGTATCGGTCGAGATCGTGCCGACGACGCGGAGGTCCCCGGCAGCGGCGGCGCTGTGGCCCCGCGTGACGTCCGCGGCGGTCGCACCGGCCCCCGTGAGGCCTAGGCCGGAGACGGCGTCGCTCGTGCCGACATTGAGCACGACGACGTCGAGGTTGAAGCAGGGGGCGACGAGGCACCGGAGGCCGCTGTCTTGCACCGAGTAGAAGGTGGTCGAGCCGGCGGCGATGTCGCCGGTTCCCCACTCGGCGTGCCAGGCCTCAGCTGCGGCAAGCACGCCGATGGTGCGACCACCGAGGGAGCGAAGTTCGGCGGCGCCGGAGACGAGGAGGTTCCCGGCGCTCGCTTCGACGTCGCTCGCTTCGGCTGCGGAAAGCCCGAGGGCGGTCCAGTCGATATCGGCGACGTAGCACTCGGTGTCTCTCGACCCGTCGGCGCACATCGTCGAGGCACGATTGACGGCATGAAGCCAAAAGCCGCCGCAGAGCGGATAGGCGCATCGGCGGTAGTCCCGGCGAGCGAGGTAGACCGCGGGGGCTCCCGGCGCCGGACCACCGTCGAGGGCGGCGTCGGCCGTGCCGCCACTGTCCGTACCGCCACTGTCCGTGCCGCCGTCCGTGCCGCCGTCGGCCGTGCCGCCGCCGTCCGTGTCGCCACTGTCCACAGCGCCACCGTCCGTGCCGCCACCGTCCGTGCCGCCACCGTCCGTACCGCCGCCGTCCGTACCGCCACCGTCCGTACCGCCACCGTCCGTACCGCCGCCGTCCCCAGGGCCGCTGTCGCTCTGCCCTGCGTCCGCGTCACCGGGGGCTCCGTCGAGGGTGCCCCCGTCGGTGCCGCCGCCATCCGGATCACCCGGTGCGCCGCCGTCATCACCGCAGGCCGGCGTGGCGACGAGGAGAACGAGGACGACGAGGGACAGAGTCGCGCGGCAGAGCAAGGAAGTGAGGTTCATGGGCCAACCATAGCCCAGCAGCCCGCCCGTGACATCCCGGGCCCGGCCCTTCACTCCGCCGTTCGGTACCGAAAGTGTCGGGCGTGAACCACGCGCCTGAGGATGTCGCGCAAGGCGGTGTCGGCGTCGAGGTCTCGGGCGATCGACGCCCAAGTGCAGCCCTCCACCCCGAAGGCGTAGTACGCCACATTGGTCGCGAAGCAGGCGCGAGCCTCGGGGCTCGACGCGAGATAACTCGACAAGGTCTCGGCGCCGTCGAGGGGCACGTCTCCATCCGGCGTCGCGACGATCTCCCCCGTGGCGTCGATGGGTAGGCCGTTCTCGTCCGCGCGGTAGCGGCCGAAGCCGTCGTAGTGCTCGAGGGCGAAACCCACCGGGTCCATCAGCCGATGGCAGCCAGCGCATGCCGGGTTCTGGCTGTGCTCGAGGTTGCGCTCTCGCGTCGTCTCGGCCCCGGTGCTCGGCGGCAAGATGGGAATCACGGACGGCGGCGGCGGCGGCAGGGTCTCGCAGAGAAAACGCCGGCGCACCAGGGCACCGCGCTGCACCGGCGACGAGCTGTCCGCGAGGGCGTGGCTCGCGAGCACGCTCCCCTGGCCGAGGGCTCCGGGGCCACGATGGGCGGCGTCGATATCGAAGCTTTGAAGCTCGGTCCCCGTCACGCCCGCCACGCCGTAGAACGCGCCGAGCGGCCCATCGACGAACGACGTGCGACCGCCGAAGAGCTCGGCGATGCCGCCCCCCGATTCGAATACGTTCGCGTAGAAGGCCTCGGTTTCGCGCAGCATGGAGGTGCGCACTTCGTCCGTGAACGAAGTCACGGCCGGGTCCTTCACCTGGCCCTCGAGGCCGTCGACGAGCAACCACTGCCGGGCGAAGTGGCCGAGGGCGCCCCGCGCCCGGGGCGTGGCGACAAGACGGTCGAACTCGCGGTCGAGGTCTTCTTCGGTCACCAGGCGGCCCTCCCCTGCGGCCGCGAGCAACTCGGCGTCGGGGGCTGAGTTGGTGAGGAAGAACGAAAGCGCGCTCGCGACCTCGAAAGGGCCGAGTTCGACCAACGGCTCACCGTCCGCGACCCGCTCGCCTATCTCCACGCGGTACAGAAAGCCGGGAGACTGCAGCATCGCAGCCAGGACGGTACGCGCGCCGGACTCGAAGTCCGCCTCGGCGATGAGCATGTCGACGTAGAGGTTCACTGTCTCTGCATCCAGAGGTCGGCGATAGAGGCGCAGGCCCAGCTGCCGGATGAAGGCGAGCTGGCAGACGGCGCCGGTATCGGTGCATAGAGTGATGGCGTCTAGGTGGTCCGGGACGGCCCATGCGGCCACGGCCTCGGCGGCGCGCATCCACCGGTCTGCGCCGAGGTCGCGGATGACGGCGGCGTTGGCGTCGACGTCGTAGCCGCGCACCACCGGGTCGACCAGTACGTCGGCGCGCGGCACGTCGGGGGAAGCAAAGAGATCCGTGAGGATATTGTCCAGCTGCGTCGAGGTGAGGCGCCGTACGATGGGCCGGCCGACGACCTCTTCGCACGATGGCGGTTCCCGGGGCGTCGACGTAGCGTCAGCGCGGGCGTCCCGGCCGGCATCGGTACCGGGTGGGGCCGGGTCGACGGCCGGGCTGTCGGTACACGCCATCGACGTCGCAACGACCAAGGCGACCAAGACGACAAGAGCGGTGAGCGCGCCTCGGTTCATGTCGCGAGCCCCGGGAGCGGTAGGCGGCCGTCGCCGCCCACGGTGGGCACGCCGAAGCCGGTGAAGTCGGTGAGCCCCATCGCCGAGAGGCAGCTCATGAGGGCGCGCTGGTGATGCTCGCCCCGGCCGTCGAGGTAGCGGCCGTTTGGGCTCTTCTGCAGGTAGCCCCCGGCGCCGCCCGAAAAGACGAAGCGCATGTCATCGCCGCGGTGCAGAACCCCGTCGCCCATGTCACGGGCCCAGACCATGAGCGTCTGATCGAAGAGCGTGCCGGACCCGTCGGGAGCCGGCGTCGCCTTGAGGGCCTCGGCCGCGCGCACAAAGCGCGTGGCGAGCCAGCGTTCGAGGGCGACGAGGCGGTCTCGGGGATCGTCTCCGTGGAGGAGGTCGTTGTGCCAGTCCCCCGGTGCGCCGATCTCCGGGATGTCGATGCCGGTCGTCTGGTTGTGGCCAAAGCGGACGGCGACGACGCGCGTGAGGTCGCACCGGAGGGCATGCACCGCGAGGTCGAGGTCGACCTCCGCGTCGAGGAGCGGCTGGAGCGCGTCCACCGGCGCTGGCGGGGCGCACATGCCCATCGGCGTACCGATGTCGCCGACGCGGCGGCGCAGCCGGTCTTCGAGGTCCCGGACCGACTGCGCATGCAGTTCGAGCTTCTCGCGCTCCTCGGCCCCGAGGCGCGCCGACAGCGCGCTCAGTTCTCCAGAGACGAGGTCGAGGGTCGACCGGCGCCGGCGCAGGACGTCCGCAGCCGTCCCGTCGTCGGGGGTAGCCCCGGCGAAGATCACGTTGAACGCGTCCACCGGAGACTGGATGGCGGCGATACCTCGGCCGTTGCGAAAGAAGGTCCGGGGATCTTGCGTGCGCACACCGCCGAGGTGCAGGAAGGGGAAGTCGGTAAGCGCACCGGCCGCGCGCAGCCCATCGCTAGCGAACTGGTCGACGCTATCGAAACCCCGGCCGTCGAGGCCGAAGCCCGTGAGACCGGCCGGCGAACCGTGCTCGGTGGCTTCACCATAGCTGTCGAGGTTCTCGACGATGACCAGGTCTTCTTGGAGCGCGGCCAGGGGCGCGTTCATCTCACTCCACGAGATGCGGTCCTCCGTCGACCCGGTCGGCGTCCAGACGGGGCTGTCGGTGCCGTTGGTGACAAAGAGGAAGAGATACTTCGCCGGACCTCCGACGGCCCGCGCAGGCGAATCGTGCAGCAGAGAGAGGAACGGTGAGAAGAGCGCGGCGAGTCCCACGTTCCGGACGAGCTGTCGGCGTCTCATAGGTGGAAGTCCAACAGCCGACTCTAGCACGCGCCTCGGACATCTCGTCCACGGTCTGTTCGGCGTCGGGCACGCCGAGGAGGTTCTCGATGATGCCTTCGGCGACGACGCCGGCGTTGACTTCATCGCTCTAAAAG
>JAFDCW010001073.1 GCA_019312705.1 Deltaproteobacteria bacterium | reverse complement strand
GAACCCCCTGCACCCCAGCACCTCGTACGTCCGCGCGCCGGCGGCTTGCAGGGCGTTCTTCATCCCCTCGCCCAGTGGCGCCGGGACACGATACTCGCAAAGGCCGCTCGTGTACTTGGCCCGGTAGTCGTACCCGGTCTCGGGAGCCGCGATCTCGATCACCGGCAGGGGCTGCCCCTCGAGAACCCCGACTGTCAACTCGCGCCCCGCAACGTAGTCCTCTACCAGGACCTCCTCGTCATACGAAAGGGCCTCGGCAAACGCCTCCGGCCACTGCTCTTCGTCGCAGACCTTCTGCAGACCAATGCTCGACCCCTGCCGCGCCGGCTTAACAACAGCCGGCAGAGGCCGCGTCCGGCTATCACCGGCACGCAGAACTTCGTACGGCGGCGTTGGAATGCCGTGCCGGTCAAAACAGCGCTTACTCGCAACCTTGTCGAACGACAGGCGACTGGACTCCGGCCCGGACCCCGTATAGGGAAGGCCCCGTCGGTCCAGCAACTCCTGCACCTCGACGACGTCATAGCCGGCCGTCGTCAATCCCTCTGCCACGGCCCGCCCGGAGCAGAGCGAAACATCCCTCTCCGCCGAAGGCCCGCCCATCAGCACTGCCACCCTGTTGAACCTGCGTTCCATCGCCGCTCTCTTCGCCTCACCCCGCCTATCCATCGCGCCAGTTACGCCACGCGGGGAATCTACAGGAAGGTCGCAAGAATCGCAAAGAAAAGAGATCCGCGGCCTTTTGCGCTGTGCTCTCTTCCCCAGGGCAAGCCTCGGACCGCAAAAGGCAAGTATCGAAGCTCGAATGTCGAAATCCGAAACAAATCCGAATACCGAATGACAGAAACGGGGAAAACGGGAGCCGGCGGTCTTCGTCTCGGTCATTCTCACCCGACCAGTTCGACTTCCGTCCTCAGCTCGACGGACGTCTGTTCGAACACCCGGACCCGGATCAGCTCGATCAACGCCCTCACGTCGGACGCGGTGCTCCCGGGGCCGGTAACGATAACGTTGCCGTGGCGCTCCAGTACGCTCGCGCCCCCCACCGCCATGCCCTTCATGCCGGCCCGCTCGGACAGGCGTCCGGCATGTTCACCGGGCGGGTTGCGAAAAATGGAACCGGCCGACCGGATCCCCTTCATCCAGCTCCTGCGCTCGGCGATGGCCCGCCGGCGCTGCCCGATCTCCGCCCGGTCCGCCGGTGCCACCGACAGGTCTGCCGATACGACGAACCTGCCCCGCAGCCCCTCGCACAGGCGGTACCGCAGGCCGAGCTCCCGCCCCTCAAGAACGCGCTCGGCGCCGTCCGGGTCGAGACACCGCGCACGGACCAGGTGATTGCCAATCTCGTCGCCGTAGGCCCCCGCGTTCATGTGCACGGCGCCGCCGACCGAACCGGGAATCCCCTCGAGAGACTCGAGGCCGCCCAGGCCCTGCTCCTCGAGCCAGCCCTGCAGGCGGGCCATGCTGACAGCCGCGCCGACGGTAACCAGCCCATCCTCGCTGCGGAGCTCGTTGAAGACCGCCCCGGTCAGCCGCACGACAACACCGCGGACCCCCAGGTCGCTGACCAGCACGTTGCTGCCGGCTCCGAGGAGCTGGAACGCAAAACCGCGTTCGCGCGTCTGCCTCAGGACGCAGCCCAGGTCTGCCACGCACTCGACGTCAACCCAGGTGTCGGCCCGGCCGCCGACCCGGATTGTCGTCTTCCCGGCCAGCGGTTCGTCCAGACGAACGCGGGACCCATCGGTCAAACCGCACAGCTCGACGGGGTCGGGACGCAGGTTGCCGGCGCCGTCGGCCCGCTGTGCCCACTGCGCAATCACCTCCACGTCGCCGGCACCGATCACCAGCAGGAGGTCTCCCGGACGAAGCTCGCGGCGCAGGTACTGCCAGGCCTGGTCGAGCGACGTCGCGACGCGAGGCGTCGGGACAAGCGACCCGGGCAGCTCCCGGAACCGTCGGTAGAGATCCCAGACCGTGCCCTCCGCAAGGGGGGCTTCGGACGCGGCATAAACCGGAAGCAGGACCAGCTCGTCGATTCCCGTGAATGCAGGCGGGAAGTCGGCCCCCAGCGCCCGGGTCCTGGTGTAGCGATGGGGCTGAAAGACCGCCAGTATCCGCTTCCGGCCAAGCCCTCGCGCCGCGGCGACCAGCGCCGCGATCTCGGTGGGATGATGCGCGTAGTCCGAGATGACGGTCAACGCATCCGTGTCAACGGTCTTCTCAAAACGGCGGCGCGGTAAACGCACGACCCCGAGACCCGCGGCAGACGCCCGGGGAGGAACGCCCGCAGCCCTGGCTGCGGCCACCGCAGCGAGAGCGTTGAGCACATTGTGCCGGCCGGGCACGGGCATCCGCACCGGCAGGGCCTCCTCGCCCTGACACTGCAGCGAGAAAGAAACGGCTCCCGGGAGTTCGACCACGTCCGCCGCCCTCACGTCGCAGCCGGCCGCAAACCCGAACGACAACGT
>JAFDCW010000294.1 GCA_019312705.1 Deltaproteobacteria bacterium | reverse complement strand
GGCCAACTCCGCGAAGCAGAGCTTCTTGTAGAAACGCTCGGTGAACGCCTTGAGGTCGATGTTGACGGCGTCGAGGTGTTCGAAGAACGCCGGCCGCGCCTCTTTGGTGATGTACCCCGCCGTGACGGCCACGTTCATGAGGCCCCGCTTCCGTGCCTCCTCGGCCGTGTCGATGGCGTACTCGGCGAAGACGACGGGGTCGTTGTAGGTATAGGCAATTGACCGGCAGCCGGCTCTGACTGCGGCGTCGACGATGTCCCTCGGCCCCGCCAGATCCGTCAGCCGATCCATCTCCCGGGCCTTGCTGATGTCCCAGTTTTGGCAAAAGCGACAACCCAGGTTGCACCCCGCGGTGCCGAAGCTGAGCACGCTGGTCCCGGGGTAGAAGTGGTTGAGGGGTTTCTTCTCGATAGGGTCGATGCAGAACCCCGACGCCCGGCCGTAGCTGGTGAGGGCGATCCCCCCGTCCCGATTCTGGCGTACGAAGCAGAAGCCCCGCTGCCCCTCGCGCAGCTGACAGAAACGCGGGCAGAGGTCGCACTGGATGCGCCCGTTCTCGAGCGCGTGAAACCACTCTCCCCGGATCACACCCGGCTCGAGGACCTCCCGTTCATTCACCGGGCCCCGCCTTCTGTTTCCGCTCGGCGGCCCGGGCGAGGCCGACCGCCGCCGCTTTCGTAATGGCGTCCCGGACATCGTCGTTCCCGACCCGGCCCAGCTCACGGGCAAGCTCCTCCGGGAGGGAGGCGACCGGTACCGCCGGCGGCTTCGGAGGGGGGGCCTTCCGATCCGAGAGCCGGGGCGGCATCGGACCCACCTTCGCCCGCAGATACCGGACCCCGCTCCGAGCGCTCACCTTCCGCAGCGACCCCAGGAGCTGCTCCTTGAGCAGATCGATCTCCTGGGCCCAGACCGATGTCGTCGTATGCACGATCAGGGTGCCCCGGACGAGGGCGACCGGCCGAGCGTTCTTCGCGACCCGGTCGGGCACGGCCTTCTCCCAGAAGCCGAACGCACGGATAGCCTTGACGTCGTCGGGCTCCTTCGACGGATAGACCTTCGTTACCAGCTCTTCGAGGCCCTTGGGCTCGGTCGCTTTTCGTCGCCGCCGCATGATCAGCTCCAGATTAGCAGTCCATGCGACGCCCCGCCCGCCGGCGTTTGCTCAGGGCCCGGATCGAACGCATTCGAAGGCCTCGGTGGGGTATGCTTGGCGCCCCCCATGTCCTCGTTGGTCGATACAGAGGCTTCTGCCCGGGCGGCAATCGCACGCCTGGGCGACGCAAGGCAACTGCCCCTCGACGTGGAGGGTGACGGGCTCTTCGGCTACCGGGCTCAGCTCTGCACGGTTCAGCTGTGTGCCGGAGACGACGTCGTGGTGGTGGATACCATCGCCGTCGACCCCGATGTGCTCGCGCCCCTCGTCGAAGGCGACGCCGCCGAAAAGATCGTGCACGACGCTTCCTTCGACGTGCGCTTGCTCCGGGACGTGGGCCTCGACTTCGGCCGGCTCTTCGATACGTCGGTGGCGGCTCGTTTTCTCGGGGAGCCCGCGACCGGCCTCGCGTCGCTGCTGAAGAAGTACCTAAACGTCAACTTGAAGAAAGAGAAGCGGCAGGCGGATTGGGGCAAGCGCCCCATCGACGACGAGGGGCTGGTCTACCTCGAAAACGATGTCCTCTACCTCGAAGAGCTCGCCGATCTCCTGCGCGACGAGATCGAAGACAAAGACATCGGCCTGGAGGTTGCCCAGGAATCGGCCTGGGTGGTCTCGAGCGCGTACGACGAGGCCCCGGATACACGGGTGCCCTGGGTACGCATCAAGGGGGCCTTCGACCTCACCCCTCCGGACCAGGCAATTCTTCGGGAGGTCGCCGCGGTCCGGGAAGCCGCCGCCGAACGCATGAACGTCCCTCCTTTCAAAGTCGTTCGCAACGACATCCTCTTCGAGTTGGTGAAGAGGAAACCCCGCGACGCTCACGAAGCATCGAAGATCCACGGCATCACTCGCGGGCGCGCGCGCCGGGTGATGCGCGAGCTCGTCGAGGCCGTCCGGCGGGGCCTCGACGAGGAAGCTCCCCCGGCCCACGAGCTTCCGCGGACCGGGGACGCCCCGCCCCCCGAGGTTCGCGAGGCCAAGCGCAAGCTCCACCGGGCTCTCTCCAAGTGGCGAAAGAAAGAAGCCGCCGCCCGCGACGTCGACTCCCAAGTCGTCCTCCCGGGACACTGCCTCGCCGATGTCGTCTCTCGAATGCCCCGCTCATCAGACGAGCTGGCGCTTACTCCGGGCTTCGGTGAGTTCCGCGTTGAGCGCTACGGCGAGGCCATCGTCGGCCTCGTAGCGAAGGCCTGACCGGCCGCCTACATGCTCGCTTTGTAGAGGGCGAGCATGTCTTCTTCCGTGCACGGGCGCGGATTCAACTGGTGACAGACGTCTTCCATCGCGAGGGCGGCAAGGTTGGGCAGCGCGCTCTCCTCGACGCCGGCCGCTTCGAGGCCCTGGGGCAGGCCCACCTTGCGACGGAGGGCCCGAACGGCGCCCGCGCACTCGAAGGCCAGCGTCTCTTCGTCATCGGCCCGGACTCCGAGGAGCTTGGCTATCGTTGCGATTCGCCCCGGTACGGCGCTGCGGTTGAAGTCGAGGACCGCCGGCAGGCAGAGCGCGTTTGCCAGGCCGTGGTGGAGGTGGGACTCGGCCGAGAGGGGATGGGCGAGGCTGTGGCAGGCGCCGAGGCCCTTCTGGAACGCGACGGCTCCCATCATCGCGGACTTCATCATGGCGCCCCGAGCTTTCAGGTCTCGGGCGTCGCTCACGACCGTGGCGAGAGCCGAGACCGCGAGGCGGATGCCCTCGAGGGCGATGGCGTCGCACATCGGGTGGTCCCCCGTCGCGCAATAGGCCTCGATGCAGTGGGTGAGGGCGTCGAAGCCGGTCGCGGCCGTCATCTTCGGCGGCATGGACATGGTCAAAACGGGGTCGAGGATCGCTACGTTAGCCAAGAGCTTCGGCGAAAATACGACCGTCTTCCGGTTGGTAGCCTCCACCGTGACCACGCCGCTTCGGCCGACCTCGGAACCGGTGCCGGCGGTCGTCGGGACCGCGATCATCGGCGGAACCTCGCCGGTGATCTTGGCGTCCCCCCCGATGGCGTCGTCGTACTGCGCGACGGGACTCGGGTGGGTGGCCATCAAACGCACGAGCTTGCCGACGTCGAGGGGACTCCCGCCGCCGACGGCGACCACTAGGTCCGCCTCGGCCGCCCGGTAGGCCTCGGTCGCAGCGCTCAGCTCGCTTTCGAGGGGATTCGACGAGATGTCGCTGAACACCGCCGAGCCGACGTTGGCTTCGGCGAGGGCCTTCTCTACCGTCGCGACGATGCCCGCATCCACGACCCCCGGGTCGGCGACGATGAGCGCCTTCTTGGCCCCTAGGTTCGTCGCCTCGGTTCCGATCTCCTCGATCGATCCATCGCCAAAGACGATACGCGTAGGGAAGCTCCAAACCGTCATCTTCGTTCTCCTCCAAACAGCCACTCGGCCCCGGTCATCTACTCTGCTCCGACGCGACGGGTCATGAGCTTCCCGAGGGCGTCCTTCGCGGAGCACTCTCCCGTGAGCACGTCGCGGACCGCCGCAGCGATCGGGACCTCGAAGCCGCGGCACTCTGCGAACCGGGTCGCCCGGGCACTGAGGGCGGCGCCTTCGATATTGGCCCCGGCTTCCTTGGCGGCATCTTCGAGGCTCATACCGCCGCCGAGGGCGCGCCCGAGGAGAAGTTCGGGGCGACCGTCCCCGGTGAGGGCTGACATCAGGTCTCCGACACCGGCGAGGCCGTTGAAAGTTCGGAGGTCGGCGGCGAGGGCGGCCCCCACTCGGGAGGCCTCGGCGAGGCCGCGGGTCCCCATGATGGCCAGGCTCGACGGACCGAGGCCGAGGCCCTGGCCGAAGCCCGCGGCAACGGCGAGGAGACCGACCATGGCAGACGCCACTTCGACCCCGACCACGTCCTTCGTCGAATAGAGCCGCAGCTTGGGCCCCCCGATGGCTCCCCGGACGGCGTCGGCGACCTCTGGAAAACGGCTGCCGACGATGCCGCCGCTCGGGCGATCTTCTGCGAGGTCTTCGGCCGACAGCGGCCCCGCGAGGGCTCCGACTCGGCGCACCGGGGAGACTTCACGAATCACGCGGGTCAACGTCTCGAGGTCGTCGCCGACGAGGCCCCGGCTCACGTGCACCGCGAGGTGGCTGCCGTCGAGGTGGGCTCCCATCTCGTCCGCGACCTCGCGCATGTACTTGGACGGCACCGCAAAGAAGACCAATTCCGCTTCGGCGATGTCGGCGTAGTCCCCGGTGACGGTCACCCGCGGGGCGTCCACCGTCTGCCCGGCGCGGGAGTAGATGATGACGTCGCGACCCGCCCGGGACGCCGCCCGAGCGAGGCCCTGGCCGAACGCCCCAGCTCCGACGATTCCTACCGGCGGGTTCATCGATCCCTCCCCATCTGCGCGATTTCCTGCGCCGCCTCGCGGTTCGGCTCGTCGGCGATGGCCTCTGCATAGTGGACTAGGCGGTTCTGATAGTAGAGCAAGAGGGTTGGGTCCTCGGCGGTGATCTCGGCGCCGACATCGAGCGCTGCGATTCGATCGTGGTAGCCCTTGAACGCTGCGAGGGCCCTCTCGACGATGTGCTCGGCAGGCTCCGTCAGAAGGACCGGGCTGACCCGGACGCGGCCTTCTTCTTGAAGCTTGAGCAGCGCGTCCCGGGCGTCGCTGACCTCCCGCACCAACTCGTCCCGGGCCATCGAGACGTCGCCTCGGTGGCGCACCCGGACGAAGAGATCGGCCCCCGGGGTCGCCCGCACCAGGCGCCGAAAGAGCACGTGGGCGACGAGCTGCGTCGACATGATGACCGTCTCGGCGTGGAAGCGCTCGACGATGGCCTCGCCGAGGCCCCGCGTGTAGGCTTGGTCGCGGACCCCGTTGACGCTCGCCTCGCCTCGCCGGGTCACGTAGGTGCCCGGGTCGATGACGTCTCCCCGCGGCGTGAGGGATTGGCCGTCGTCGTCGACGTCGTTTCCGAAGGGGTCGATGGGCTGACCAAAACGAATGATGGAGGCGCTCTCGAGGGCGGTGAGCTTGCGGAAAAACGCGACCCACTTGTCGACCCGAGAGAACTCGTCGTCGTCGATGATGTAGCGCGCCTTGCCCTGCTCCTTGAGGTGGTCCTCGATGAGGGTCTCGGCTTCGAGGCAGAGGGCGTAGTTGATGGTGGTCGGGATGAAAAACACCGGCCGGGGCGTGCCGTTTGCCTGGTTTCGCGAGAACGCTTCGACGCCCGTTCCAGCGAGGCCGAGCTTGATCTTGGTCTCGACGAGGTTGCTCCGGCTCCGGGTACCCCCGGGGAAGAAGAGCGAATGGTAGCCGCGCTCGATCATCACCGTCGAATAGGTTTTGAGGACCTGCTTGTAGAGCACGGACTTCACGCGGCGGTCGACGCGATAGGCGCCGAGGTTGTGCATGAAGAAGCTGATGATGGGGTTGGTGAAGAGGTTCTTCCCCGCGCCGTAAACCACTGGCGGAAGCTTCGCGCGCTGGAGCGCGTAGCCGAGCACCACCGAGTCGAGGTTGGACGAGTGCGTCGGGACGAAGACCAGCGAGCCCTTCCGGGAGAGATGGCGGAGCTTGTCGAGGGGCCCCTCGATGCTCAGAAGGCCCTTCAGCGCCGTATGCGGCGTCATGATCTCCTGGGGGAGCTGCGCCGGACTCATCGCCGCGGTGATGAGCCGGGGCACGAGGTTTTCGGCCATCGCGTAGACCCGGGGGTCGAAGTTGCCGGCGACGTCGGCGGCCATGCGCGTGCAGATGTTTTCGATGGTGCGCCGCTTGTCGGCGTCGGTCATGCGGCCGACTCGGCGAAGAATGCCGCGCCAGTACCCGAGACTCTCCTTCGCTTCGTCGTCGCGCTGCTTCGAGAGGCGCTCGGACTCGTTGAAGGCCACCTCGTTCAGGGCCAGTTCCATGCGATGGCGGTCCGAGGTGTGGACCTCGGCGACGCGCTTTGCGACCGCGAGTTCCCAGTCTGTCACGGCCTTCTGGTGCTCGCGGCATTCCCAGTCTCGGCTCCGCGCGTAGTGGTCGACGAAGGCTTCCCCGAGGACCTCGCGGGCGCCCTCGCTTTCGGAGAACATGCGCGCGGCGACGGGAAGCGTTGTCGGCAGGGCGGGTCCCTCCACGCCCTCGGCGGTCGCGTCGCCGGAGATCGGCGGCGGCGGCGTGAGGCCGTGGTCGATACCGTAGAGCCCCGCCCCGATTGATGCCGCGAGGGCCAGGTAGGGGTTGATGTCCGCGGCGGTCTGCCGGTACTCCGCGCGCACGGCGCTCTGGCCCGGACCGTTGATGACGCGGATGGCGGCGGTGCGGTTGTCGATGCCCCAGCTGGCGGTGAGCGGAGCCCAGAGGCCGGGCACGTAGCGCTTGTAGCTATTGATGAGGGGCGCGTAGATGGCCGTCAGGGCGGGCGCGAGGGCGACCTGCCCCGCGATGTAGCTGCGGGCGAGGGCGCTGAGCCCGTCCGGGTCCTTGGGGTCGGAGAAGAGGTTCTTCTTCCCGGTCGAGTCCCAGAGGCTTTGGTGCATGTGTCCGCTCGAGCCCGGCAAGTCGCTGCTGAACTTCGCCATGAAGGTGACCGCCAGTCCGTGGCGGTGGGCGATCTGCTTCATGGTCGTCTTGAAGAGCGCGGCCCGGTCGGCGGCCTCGAGGGCGTCCGAATAGGTGAGGGCGGCTTCGTAGACTCCGGGGCCGGTCTCGGTGTGCACCGCCTCGAGGGGGATGCGGTAGTCGTTGAAAGTGTCGATCACGTCGTTGAGGAAATCGGCGTGCTGGGCCTGGCGGACCCAGGAGTAGCCGAACATGCCCGGGGAGATGGGGGTCAGATCTACGAAGCGCTTTTCGTGCAGCGACGCCGGGCTCTCTTCGAAGACCCAGAACTCGAACTCACAGGACGCCATCGCCCGGTAGCCCGCAGCCTCGGCGCGGGCCTCGACCCGCCGGAGGAGGTTCCGGGGGCACGCCGGGTGGGCGTTGTCGTCGTCGGTGTAGAAGTCCGCGAGGGCGTGGGCCGTGTCGGGTTCGTGCCGATAGAAACGAATCGTCGCAGGATCGATGCGCGCCTTGGCGTCGGGGTACCCGGAGTGCCAGCCCGTGACCTGGGCGTTGTCGTAGAGCTGGTCGGTGATGTCCCAACCGCAGATCACGTCGCAGAAGCCGAAGCCCTTCTCGAGGACCGAGTAGAACTTGTCGAGAGACACGTACTTTCCCCGGAGCACTCCGTCGACGTCGAAGCCGCCGATCTTGGCCTTCTTGATGCCCCGGGCCGCGAAGGTCTTTCGGATCTCGTCGAGTTGCACGTGTGGTCTCCCGGTGTCGTTCAGAGGCCACCCGACAGCCGCGGCCGAAGCGCGAGGATACGCCCATCTGGGGGGTGGATTCACGATCGGATTGCGTCCCCCCCGGGGGACGCCCACGCTCAGCGCCGATGAGCGATTCGGCGCGACAAAAATGGGATGACCGCTACCGGACCCGTGAGTCTGGCGCCTCCGCGGCGCCCGGCTGGCTGGCCGAAATTGAGCGGGAAATTCCCGCAAATGGCCTCGCTCTCGATATCGCCGCCGGCGCCGGCCGGGGGGCCCTCTGGTTGGCCCGCCGGGGCCTCGACGTGCTCGCCGCCGATATCAGCCCGGTGGGCCTCGGGATCGCCCAAGAGGCCGCGGCCGAAGAGGGCCTCCGCCTCCGGACCGAGGCCGTCGATTTCGAGGAAGAGGCGCTGCCCGTGGGTCCCTTTGATGTGGTGACCTGCTTCAACTACCGCCAGCGGTCTCTCTTCCCGGCGATCGCCGCCGCCCTGGCGCCGGCCGGCGTCGTGGTGGTCGAGGTGCCCACGGTAAGGAACCTCGAGCGCAACGCCCACCCATCGAAGCGCTGGCTCGCCGAAGACAACGAACTGCTCGCGGATATCGCGGACCTCCGGGACCTACGCGTCATCTATTACCGCGAAGGTTGGTTCGGTGACCGCCACGTCGCTCGTTTGGTCGCCCAGAAGCGGTGAAGCCCATTCACCGGCTCCAAAGCGAGCCGAGCGCGAGGGGCACGGCGTCGAAGGGCGCCGCTTCGACGACCTCTTCGCCGGCGTGCGTGGCGACGAGGCGGTAAGTCTCGCCGTCGAGGGCGAGCACCTCGAGGGTCTGGGCGGCCGGGTCCACGAGCCACACGTGGCCCACGCCGTGCCTGGCGTAGATCGGTACCTTCTTCACGCGGTCGAGACGTGCGGTCGAGGGCGAGAGTATTTCGCAGCAGAAGTCCGGGGGCAGCTCGAAGCAGGCGACGTCCGGCATGACGGGCATGCGCTCCCGTCGCCAGCCGGCAATGTCGGGGACCAGCACGTCGGCGCCAAGGTGAAGCTCCGGCTCGAAGAGGATCACCCAGCCGCCGGGTCCATCTTTGCCCCCGTCGAAGGGCCCAAAGAGGCCGTAGTGGAGCGCGGAGCCTGAGCGCGCGTGAATCGATGCGGGCCGCGGCTGCGTGATCAACTGACCCTCGATCAGTTCGGCGACGAGATGCTCCGGCACCGCGAGCAGATCCTCGTAAGTGGCGTTCTTCTCGGCGGCGGAGGACATGACGCGTTCATCATAACACGCCGCCAGAGCCGAGGCGCCGATCCGCCTCACGCCGCGCGCGCGTCCTCGAGCAACTCCGCCGCGGCGGCGCGGGTCTTCTTGGTGAGCCGGGCGCCACCGAGCATGCGGGCGAGGGCGTCGAGGCGTGAGCTGCCGTCGAGGCGGCTGACGCGGCTGACGGTGCGGCCCCCGACGATGCCTTTGGCCACGTGGTAGTGGGTGTCGGCGAAGACCGCGACCTGGGGCAGGTGGGTGATGCACAGGACCTGGCGACCCTGGGCCACCTCCCGGAGCTTCCGACCCACGGTCTCGGCGACGGCGCCGCCGATGCCCGTGTCGACTTCGTCGAAGACGTGCAGGCCGCCGCCTTCGCGGTCGGCGAGCACGCGCTTGATCGCCAGCAAGATTCGCGAGAGCTCGCCGCCGCTGGCGATCCGCGACAGCGCATGGGTCGCCTCGCCGCGGTTGGGCGCGAAGAGCACCTCGGCCCGGTCGAAGCCGGTGGGGCTCAGGGGGGCGTCGTGGAGCGTGATCTCGAGCCTCGCCCCCTCCATGCCGAGGGAAGACAGCTCGCCCGTGACCGCCTCGCCGAGGCGCCCGGCGGCCTTCTTGCGCAAGGCCCGCAGCGCCCGGGCTCTGCGCCGGGCGGATTTTTCTGCCCCGTCCCGGGCGGCGACGAGCTGGCCGTGGAGCTCATCTCGCCGGTCCAGATCTCCGAGCTCCTGGGCGGCGAGGGCCCGTCGGCCCAAGACCGCATCGAGGTCGCCGCCGTGGCGTCGGGCAAGGCGGTGCAGCGCCGCAAGACGCTCGTCGACCTGTTCGAGGCGCTGTGGGTCATCGTCGATGCGTCGGGCGTAGGCGCCGCTCTCCCGGGCGACGTCCTCGACGATGACGCGGGCTTCGTCGAGCTGCTTCGACCACGCGCCGAGGCACTCGTCGTGGCGGGCGGCCTCGGCGAGGCTCAGGGCGACCCGGGCGATGCCCGCGCTCACCGCGTTGTCTGCTTCGAGGAGCGATTCCTCTGCGTCCTCCGTCACCGCCGTGAGGTGGCTGGCGTGGGCGAGGCGACCGTGCTCGTCGGCGAGGCGCCGGTCTTCGCCTTCTTCCGGGGCCACTTCGTCGATCTCGCGCAACTGGTAACGCAGCAGCTCTTCGCGCTCGGCGCTCTCCCGGGCGCGGCGCTCGAAGTCCTCGACCGCCTCCCGGGCGGTGGTCAGGGCTTGGTAGGCCTCGGCCATGGCCGAGACCTTCACCCGGCCTTCGGCAAACGCGTCCACGAGGGCGAGCTGCTGCCGCGCTTCGGTCAGGCCGTGGTGTTCGTGCTGGCTCGACAGCGTCGCGAGGCCCGCGCTCAGCTCGGCGAGGTGGCGTTGGCTCGCCAACCTCCCGTCGATGTAGGCCCGGCTCCGGCCCTCGGCCCGGAGGACGCGCCGGACCACCAGCTCCCCCGCCACGTCGAACCCGGCTTCTTGCAGGCGCATCGTCACCGCGGGGCTGTCGGTGAGGTCGAAGAGAGCTTCCACCTCGGCCTCGGCGGCCCCCGAGCGTACGAGCTCGGGGCGCCCCCGAGCGCCAAGGACGAGTTCGAGCGCGTCGACTAGGATCGACTTGCCCGCCCCC
>JAFDCW010000293.1 GCA_019312705.1 Deltaproteobacteria bacterium | reverse complement strand
CGGTGAAGCTGGTGGCCCTCATCGGCATCGCCGCCCTCGTCAGCGTCTACGCAGTGGGCAAGAGCCTCTTCGTGCGCGTCAAAGACGAAGACCCTGGCCCCGAGCTCGACCTCACCGAACATCCGGAGCTCTCGCGGGTCCTCGGCGAAGTTGCGGACAAAGTCGGCACCGAGAAGGTCCACCATGTCTATCTGACACCGGGCACCGAGCTCGCCGTCTTCGAGCGCGGCGGGGTGGGGCAGCAGCTTCGGGGCAGCGCCGACCGTTGCCTCATCCTAGGCGCGGCGGTCCTCGACGGCATGGATCAGCAAGCGTTCAAGGCGATCATCGCCCACGAGTATGGGCACTTCGTCAATCGCGACACCGCTGGCGGCGGTTTCGCCCTCGCCGTGCGCCGTTCGCTTTACAAGATGGCGGTGGGCCTCGCCGAAGGCGGCGCGGCTGCCTGGTACAACCCGGCGTGGCTCTTCCTGCGGGCCTTCGAGCGCGTCTTCGTGCGCATCTCCCACGGCGCCTCGCGACTCCAGGAGGTCCTCGCCGACCGCTGGGCCGCGGTTTCCTACGGCCCGCGCGCCTTTGAGCGCGGCCTCCGACACGTGGTCACCGCGGGGATCCGCTTTAACGCCCACGTGAACAGCACCCTCAATGAGGTCATCGACGGCCAGCGCGCGCTCTCCAATTTCTACCACTATCAGCCCGAAGAGAACGCATCGCCCGAGGACATCGACCAAGCCATCGCCGAGCAGCTCGACCGCGAAGCGTCGGTCTACGACAGCCACCCCGCGCCGACCGAGCGCTTCCAACTCGTTCGCGCCCTCGAGATGCAGGACCCCAAAGCCCCGGAGGAAGAGCTTTCGGTTTGGGACCTCTTCGCCGACCGCGGTGCGATCGAAGAGATGATGACCGAAGAGATTCGCAGGAACGTCTTGCAGTCCACCGGCGTCCTGATTCCTCAGGAGCAATGCGAGCCGACCCAGTCCTGAGACAGGCCTAAGCCCGGGGATCGCGTTCGTCGCCCATCCGGAGCCTACTTTACGTCGAAATGCGTTCGGTGGGACCCCCATACGCTCGGCCAGTCGCCGATGCGCAAGGAGGTGTCCCGGGCCCACGAGGTGAGGCCGAAGGGCAGGGCGGTCTCGAACTGAAACCACCGTGATTCGTCTGAAATGCGGTGGTGGTCATCGCTCTTCGCGAGGGCATTCTCGACCCCTTGGGAGCGGATGCCGTGAGCTGTCATCGACGGTGTGGTGAAGGTGAGGCCGGGCGCGAAGGCGTCGTCCGGGCGTAGGTGGGGGTCTCCGATGATGCCGTTGATCTCGGTGGTTGCGTTGCGATGGAAGAAGGGTGGCCGGAACGTGTGCTCCACCGTGTCCCACCGGGGCGGAAAGAAGACGAAGTCGAGGGTACTCGACCCCGCCTCGTCGAGGGGTGCGCTCAGGACGGTGTGAATCGAGGGGTCCGGGTGGTCTATGCGTACGTTGCCAACCGGTGAGAAGTCGGCGAGGTCGTAGACGAGAGGGGTGTAGTTGCCGTGCCAGGCGACGACATCGTAGGGCGAGTGGTCCTGGGTCGCCTCGAATAAACGGTTGCCGAGCTTCGCGGCGACGCGAAACCCGGGGTCGATGCGGTCTTCGAAATGGGCCGTCGGTGCCCGAAAGTGACGTGCGTCGGCGAGGCCATTGGACCCGACGGGCCCCCGTTCCGGCAGTTCGAAGTGCCGGCCGTAGACCTCCCCGACCCACCCCCGGGCAAACGCGTGCACGAGCAGGACCGAAAACTTCAGCCCTCGCGGCATGAGCATCACCTGTCCCGGCGCGACGTCGAGAACTCCGAGTTCGGTGAGTACCGTGAGGGCGCCTTCCTGGGGGATGATGAGCAGGTCGCCGTCCGCGTCGTAGAAGCTGCGGTGCTCCATGCTCGCGTTGGCCGCGTAGAGGTGGATGGCGTAGCCGCGACGCGTATTCGGATGGCCGGCACCGCCGTAGGTATGCAGCCCATCGACGAAATCCGTCACAGCCTCGGGGGCCGGGAGCGGGCGGTGGGCGATGAGGTTGGGGTCTGCGCCGACGGCATCCCAATCCGAAAGCAGGGTCGGGTGTGGGACGGGGACGAAGGGCACGTGCTGGGCCGCGGGCCGGACCCGGTAGAACCACGTACGTTGGTTCTGGTGACGCGGTGCCCCGAATCCCGTGCCGTTGACCTGTTCTGCGTAGAGGCCGTAGGGCGCGGGCTGCGGGCTGTTTTGGTGTAGCGGCAGCGCGCCCGCGAGTGCCTCGCTCTGATGGAAGTTGCCGAACCCCGCGGACCCGTTCCGGACAGAGACGCCGAAGAGCGCCTCCCGGGCGGCGACTCGTTGGCGGGCCGTGATCTGATGCGCGTCCCCCGCGCCGAGGGCGACGGTCACGTCGGCGCCCGCTGCGCGAAACTCCTCGGCGGCGCGCTGCACGTCGGCGAGATCGATCCATGGATCTCGTCGACTCACCCCGAGCACGACTCGCGTGCCGGCCAGGTTTCTCATCAGCTTGGGTTGAGCGTCGGCGGGGCCAATGCGCGCGCCCGAAAGAGCGATGAGACCGCCGAGGCGTGCCCCACTGCGAGCGAAGAGCTCCGTCGCGAGGCACGCACCCTGAGAAAATCCAGCGATGTAGACCCGCTCGGGGGGGACCGAAGCGAGGACCCACGTAATGATGTCCCGCCCCGCCCGCAGAGCTTCCGTGAGTTCCTCCCCGTGGTCCTCCTGACCCGCGCGATAGCTCCTCGAATACCAGCGGTTGTCCCGGGCCTCCGGCGCGACCACCGTCGTCCCCGGATCGTTCCCCGTCATCGCGAGGGCGTCGGTGACGGCTCGCCCGGCATTGGCGCCTCGGCCGTGAAAGAAGACGACGACCCGCCTCGCGTCGGCCAGGGGCGGGCCGTGGACCGACGTGTCTGGCCACCCTTCGTCCTTTTCCCGGCGCACGTGCACCGAAGGGCGAATGCCGAAGCGGGCGTCCAGGGCCCATCCCTCCCTTGCGATCTCGTGTTCTTCGCCCAGGACGTCGAGGGCTTCGTGCTGCACGCCGAGGTCGACGAGAGAGCGTGCCGCGCCCGCTCGGGTGAGGGCGTCGTAGAGCGTTGCCGGCAGGTCCGGCTCGCGGGCCGCCGCGGCGATGGCGTCGTAGAGCGACCGGTCTTCTCCGCGGAGCCGGTACAGGGTGTGGGGCAACAACACCGCATGCAGGCTCGAGTGGTCGAGCCCGAAGCGGCCTCCGAGCAGATGGGCCAAGGAGTGGTGGCGCCCGAAGGCACCGCGGTCGATGATCGACCCCGCGAGGGCGGCGCCCTCGACCGCCGCCCGGCGCCCTTCTCTGGACCCCGGGTCCCCGGCGAGGAGAGCAACCGCCGACGAGAGGCGCTCGACCGCAGAGAATGCCGCCGCCCGGTCCGGTAGCTCGAGGGTACCGGTCGAGAGCGCGCTCACCGGATGTGCCATCGCGTTCAGGAGGCTGGTGAGGGTGAGCTTCTTCGGCATGTCGGTGAAGAGGCCCGTCTCGCGCACGATGGCGTCGGGGCGCACGCGATCGTCTCGCCCCGTCTCCTTGTCTCCGTCCCGGGTCGTGCCCCAGATGTTGGTCATCTCGGAGCCGGAATAGGTCGACGGAATCGCGACGAATCGCACCTGGTGGCCGAGGCGCAGAGCTTTGCCCAGCCCCGTCGCGGCGCCCCCTCCGAGGGTCACCACGGTATCTGCTTCGCTCTGAGTCAGCGCCGCCTTCGCGGCCTCGACGGTCGCCTGGGGCACGTGCACGGCCGCCCCGTCGAAGACGCTCATCGGGAGGTCGCCGAGGTCGAGGCGATCGACGAAACGCCGAGATGGACCGACGATGAGGAACACTTTCTTCGTCCCCCACCGCGCCAGGAGAGCCGGGAGTTGGGCCAAGCCATCGACGACTTCCGTCTGCGGTGTGGCCGTCGATTTGGGGGTCATCATCGGTGGGTGCCTGGCTCCCGTGGCGATTGCCGCGACGGGTCGGCGTTCATCATACAGATCCACCCTAGCGTTATCGCACTTGGTGCTTACTTTCCAGGCATCCAAAGGAGCCCCGACTGTGCAACTCCCCTTGCAAATCACCTTTCGTGACATGGAGCCCTCCGAGGCGCTCGAGACCGCAATCCGGCAGAAGGCCGAGAAGCTCGAAGCCTTTCACGAACACATCACCAGCTGCCACGTGGTCGTAGAGACCCCCCACAAGCACCAACACAAGGGACGCGTCCATCACGTGAAGCTGCACGTGACGCTCCCCGGCCGCGAAATCAACATCGACCGCGACCCCGAGCGCGGCGATCACGAAGACGTGCATGTTTCGATACGAGACGCCTTCGACGCCGCCGTGCGACAGGTGAAGGACCACGTTTCGCGGCAGGCCTCCCACCACCGCTGACGCCTGAGCTAGCGCCCTCTGCGGCGCTGGTGCAATGGTTCCCCTAGCCGCCTCGACCGATCGTCAGCCGAAGGTTCGGCCGACCCGAACGGCGGGTCTACCTCAGCCGGCACCGTTTCCGCGTACGCGGCGGGGGGCCCGAGGCTGCCCGGCCCCCGAGCGGGCGGAAGATCATCAATAGATCCCCGCGCTTCCCTCCGGACCCCGTCGAGAGGGCGCGTGGTCAGGCCGGCCTGAGCCCGGAACTGTGACAGGTCTGTTCGAGACCGGACACGATCGCGCGACCTAGCCGTCACCGGACCGACACTTAGAAGGCGTATCTCCTTTGTGTGGTGGGAAATCAGTTCGACAGGCTCGCTTTGGGCACCGTTCTATCCACCGTCCTCTGGGCGCTGATCGCCGCCTCTTCGGCGGTGGCCCAGGACGTAGACCCGGGTACCGAACTGGGCGACGAGGAGGTTCTGCCCCCGCAGGCCGAACCGCCCCCATCCTCCGCGGAGCCGACGGCTGACTCCGCCGCCGCGTCGCCGGCGGTTTCGGCGACCGGCGACGAAGGAACGACCCCAACCCCTCCGGCGAGTGCCTCGGGTGACGACCGCCCCTCCCCGCCGGACGAGGCGATCGAGACGCCCACCGCAAGCACCACAGAGGCGGTCCCCGAGGCCCCTGCTTATGTGCCCGTCCGTGAGCATACGGAGCCCGGTGACGACGCCCTCCCGATGGACGACCGCCCGGTCACGGGCAACATTCACTTCGCCCCCGGTGGTGGCCTGCAGCTCCGGAGCGACGACGGACACTTCGGCCTGCGCTTTAGTGCCCGGGTGCAGCCCCGGTGGACGGTGGTGAACCTGCCGGGCCTGTCTCCAGAGCACGAGATCACGATCCGCCGCGCGCGAGTGAAGTTCCAGGGCAACCTCTTCGGGCCTGACGTGCGCTTCAAGCTCGAACTCGCCTTCTCGCCTTCGGACCTCGGCGTGCGAGACAACCTCGACCCCGATGCGCGCACGCCGACGCGATCCCCATTGCTCTCCTACTTCGCCGAGTTTCGCCATCTGCGCGAGTTCGAGATACGCGTCGGGCAGTTCAAGGTCGCCTCCAACCGTCAGCGCGTCATCTCGTCGGCGAACCTCCAACTCGTCGACCGCTCGCTCCTCAACTCCGAGTTCACCCTCGACCGCGACGTCGGCATTCAGGTCGGAAGTCGAGACATCGGTGGCCTCGACCTCTTCATGTACAGCGTTGGCATCTATTCCGGCCGCGGTCGCGATGCCCGCGGCTTCGGCGACTTCAACCTCATGTACCTCGGCCACTTCGAAGTCACGCCCTTCGGCCGCTTCGAGAGCTACACCGAGGGCGATTTCGAGCGCACCGGCCCCCGCTTGGCCGTCGGTACGAGCTACGCGTTCATGGATCGCGGGGCCCGCGACCGGGGCCCCATCGGAAGCCCGCCCGCCGACGGCGGTACGACGACCAGCCACCACTACTTCGCCGACTTGATGTTCAAGTGGGCCGGGCTTTCGGTGCTCAGTGAGTTTGCGTGGCGCGATGGCTCTCGGGCCCCCGGCGGCAACCTCGACGACTCCGGGCTTCCCATCCCGGCGGTTCCTCCTCGCGATGGTTGGGGGCTCAACGTCCAGGGCGGCTACGTCTTGCCGTGGTTCCCCCTCGAGATCGAAGGGCGCTACGCCATCGTGCACGGCCTCGCGGACTCGAGCCTCGGCGACCGCCAGGAGGTGACCGGCGGGCTCAGTTATTACTTCAGGGAACACGCCGACAAGCTCCAGGC
>JAFDCW010000292.1 GCA_019312705.1 Deltaproteobacteria bacterium | reverse complement strand
GACGAGGGCACCGCAGATCGGACCCACCTCATCCGGACCTACGAGCTCATCGGGATCGCCGCCGCCGCCCTCCGCCGCGACGAGGTGTCGCGCGGCGCTTTCATTCGGCTGCTCGCGCTCAACCCCGATGCCCAGGTCAACCAGCGACTGGCGCCCGCCCTCCGAGGTCCCTTCCTCGAGGCTCTCGGCTTTTGGTCTTCGCGCGGCGATAGCTTCGGCGTCGAGGCGACATTGCTCAGCCGCCGCGAGCAATTGCGCGTCACCATGACTGACCCGTTGGGCATGGCGGCGACGGTCGTCGTGGGGTCCCGTGTCGACGAGATAGGTGCTTTCGAGGTTCAGCGCGCCGAGGTCGGGCAATCCCCGACTGTCTATGTTCCCGTCGACGGCGCCCGCGACGCCCGGACCGTCGAATACTACGTCTGGGTTCTCGATGGCCCGGGCAACCGGCTTGTCGAGATCGGAAATGAAGACGAGCCCGAGGAGGTGTCCGCCGCCGCACCCGCCGCCCAGCCGGCCGCGATCCTCATGCCCGAGGCCGACCCCGGGGCCGCCCCGGATGACAGCGATAGCCTCTTCACCTCGCCCATCTTTTGGGTCGTGGCAGGAGTACTTCTCGTCGGCGCAGGGGTTACGGTGGGCGTTCTGGCGAGTGACTCGTCGGCCGGCGCCACGGCGACCACGTCCTTTGGTGTGCGGTAGTGCGTGATCCAGAGCCACGGAATCCGTCGGGTACACCGGCGTAGGATCGATCATGCAGAAGCCAGACTTCCAGAAGCTTTCCCTCGACGCAGCGACCGCGGCGCTTCTGGGCAAGCTGAGTGGGCTCACCCGGTCAGAGCCTGAAGAGGTGGTCGCAAGGGCGCTGAAGCATCTGTACGACAGCATCGTATCCGCTGACGCGGGCAAGGCCGCGCTCTCTTGTGTGCAGGCCCTCGCCTCGGATCCGATGGATGAGCCGGCGCTCGCCGAGCTGCGGCGGCTCTGCGCAATGGGGTCGGCGGCCGGTGAGTACCGGACGGAGTTCGCCGAGGAAGATCTACTATTCCACTTCGTCACCGCGGCCTGGGAGGCCGCGCTAGAGGGGGAGCGCGCCCTCGAGCACGCAGACACGGACGAAGATCGCGTCGTCATTAGCCTCTTGCTGAGCCTCGGCCTTCGCCCCGACCGAGAAGCCGACGACGGCAGCTCTCCTCGCACCATGCTGGACCAGGCGCAGGACGAAGAAGGCCTCGTGCTCACGCAGCCCGCGAGCGTCTTGCGCTTCTTGGCCGATCTTGGGCGCTGGCTCGAGACCGAAGAGCCAGGCCGTCAGCGAGATTGGCTTCGTCAGGGGCTCGGACTGGCGGACGACGCCCTCGACCGCATCGAGCGGCGCGGCCTCGGCTTCAACGGCCAGGCGACGGTCGCCCTGATCGCTGGTGAGCAACTCGACGACGTGACACCGACCCGGTGGCTCGCGCTCAAAGAGGCGCTCTCCGCTCGCGACGATTTGGTGCTCGTGCCGAGCTCGGACCTGACGGCTTGGGCGGGGGAGCCCATATCGGCAGTCGTCGGCCTGCCGGTGCAGGTCGCCTATGCGAAGGACGGCGTCCCCGAAGAGGTGGAGCGCACGGAGCTCCGCGCCGCGGTCGACGCGCTGGACACGTTGGATCTGACGGGTCTCGGTGACGGGGGGGCGCGAGGTCTCTTCATGATCACCTCCGGTCAGCTTGCGAGTGGGCAGGCGGTCGTCGGCAAGACCGGCAAGGCGGACGACCAAAAGAACTTCCCGGACAAGTTCGACGGAGAGTTCTTCATCGGCTCGGATATGAGCCAGGAAAAGCACCGCTACGGAGTGTGGGGACGCGGGGTTGCGTTTGTCAGCTGGGAGGACGGTGGCGTGACGCAGCTCGACGACTCCGAAGTCGCGTCAGTGCGGGATACGCCGAGTCGCCTCTACCTCGTGCCCTGGCACGACTGACTCGAACCGGGGGAGATCCGGACTCGGTGGCGGTCTCACCCAATCGTGTCGAGTTGGGCGGTCACCGATGACTGAGGTATGCTCGACTTCGCATGTTTTCCTCGAACCCGGCGCTTCGCTTGTGTGCTGCACTCGTCGCGGTGGGTGCGCTCTCCCTCGGCTGCGGAGACGACGCCGCGGTCAGTGGTGACGGTGGCGCCTCGGATAGCGCAGCCCGTGACGGCACGACTGCCGACAGCGGCACGCTCCCCGATGCGGCCATGTACACCGCGATGAACCCCGCCACCGACTGCCCGGGGCGCCTCGCCCCGGTCGAGCCCGCGGGACGGGTCGAGGTTGTCGGCGACGGCACCGCGGCGAGCTGCTCGGAGGACGCACTGCACGCAGCCGCCACGGCTCTCAACGGCGCCGAGGGCGGCGGCACCCTCACCTTCGATTGCGGCGGTGAGCACACGGTCGCTCTGACGCGCTCGTTGTTCGTCAGCAATACGATGATCCTCGACGGGGGGGGCGACATCACCCTCAGCGGCGGAGGAGCGGTTCGCGTCATCGAGCTCGACCACCATGTCGACTTCGTCGTGCAGCGACTCACGATTCGGGGCGGATACGTCGCCGCGGGGAGCGAAAACGAGAGCGGCGCCGGGCTCCTGCATCCGTGGTTCGGCACCCTCCGGGCCATCGATGTCACCTTCGATGACAACCACAGCGCGAGTCAGGCCAATGACGTAGGAGGCGGCGCGGTCTACGCGGGCGGACTGACCGAGGCCGTTCTCTCCGGGTGTACCTTCACGAACAACAGCGGCTCGACCGGAGGCGGCGTACTGAGCCGCAGCACGAACCTCCGGGTCGTCGACAACGTCTTCTTCAACAACTCGGCGACCACTTACGCCGAGAGCGGTCAGTATGGGAACGGCGGCGGATTGTACATCGACCGAATGTGGCTCGATGACCCCGTCGACTTTTCCATCTGCGGAACGGTCTTCGACGGCAACCACGCCAAGGTCCACGGCAGCGCCTTCTTTTCCTACAACCTCGAGGGGACCGGCGCCGTGTTCGACCGATGCACGTTCCGGAACAACGACATGGCCGGCAGCCCCGGCGGCGGGACCGGCACCGTCTATCATCAGGGCGTGCCGCTCTTGCTGATCAACTCGACCATTTCGCGGAACTCCACCGGCGAGCACGCGGGCGGCCTCTTCCTCGGCGGGGGCACGGATGCCCAAATCACGAACTGCACCTTCGAGGGCAACGAGACCCCCGGCAACGCCGGCGCGCTATGGGCGGGGAACGGTCGGGTGCAGGTGACCCACAGCACCTTCGCCCACAACCGCGCCGACTATGGGCCGGTCATCTTCAAAGGCATGAGCGGCACCGTCAGGCTGACCAACGTGGTCATGCACGACAATGGAACGGACAACGAGTTCAGCGCCCTGGCTTGCCACGCGACCTTCGACGATGGCGGCGGCAACGTTCAGTGGCCGGCCACCAAGAACAACGGCAATGCGGACAACCCCTGCGCCGAGTCCGTGCTCTTCGCCGACCCCGAGCTCGAAGCCCTCGCCGACAACGGCGGGCCGACCGAAACGATGGCGCTGCCCACCGGCAGCCCAGTCCTCGATCTCGCGACCGAGTGCAGCGAGTACGACCAGCGCGGAACGGCCCGCACCGCCCCCTGTGACCCCGGGGCCTACGAGCACGAGCCGTAACAAGAAGGCGCCGCGTTGGCGGCCCGAGGCGGCAGCGCGCCGGAGGCGTGCCGAGCCGACAGGCCGACCGTAGCGGCGCCGGTAGTGCCGCGCCGGTAGTGCCGTTCCCGCTCCCGTTCCCGTTCCCGCTCCCGCTCCCGCTCCCGTTCCCGCTCCCGCTCCCGCTCCCGTTCCCGCTCCCGTTCCCGTTCCCGTTCCCGTTCCCGTTCCTCAGAGCAACGCCCCCGGGGGTGTGACAGTCCGTGCACACCAGCCGCGAAGCTCAGTACACAAGAGTGTGCCAGGGCGGCGCGCCGACCCCGACATACGCCTCAAAGGGGCGCGGTACGTCGCTTGCATTCTCGCCCTCCGGAGGTGCGGGATGGCTTCGAGGCGATTGCCGGTAGGAACGACCCTTGGCGGGAGATATCGGCTGGACCGCCTGATCGCGACCGGCGGAATGGGCATCGTCTATGACGCCTGGGACCTGGGCATGGAGCGACGGGTCGCCCTCAAGGTCCTCGACGAGCGGTCCGACAAGGACTCGAAGAGGGCTCGCCGCTTTCAGCGGGAGGTCCAGGTCACCGGCGGTATCGCCCACTCCAACGTCGTGACCGTCTACGACGCCGGTCGAGACAAAAGGGGCTTCCGCTTCATGGCGATGGAGTTGCTCGGTGGCCCGACCCTCGCGGCGCACCTCGAAGATACGCCGCGGCCACCCCTCTCCTTCGCGGCCGCCGTCGCTGGTCAGGTCCTCGACGGCCTCTCGGCGGCCCACGTCCACGGCGTCGTGCATCGGGACATCAAACCCGACAACCTAGTCTTTTGCGGGGCCGCGCATGCGCCCGCGGTGAAGCTCATCGACTTTGGCGTGTCGAAGTTCGACGACCACTGGGGCAGCATGACCGACGGCCTCGTCCTCGGGACGCCGCTCTACTTGTCTCCCGAGCAAACCCACGGCGCCGCCGTCGACGCCCGGAGCGACATCTGGGCGGTCGGGGTGGTCCTCTACGAGATGCTCACGGGACAGACTCCCTTTGCCGCGGGCACGGTCCTCGGCACGCTGACCGCTATCAGCACGCGGGACCCGAAGCGCCCGTCCGAGCTCCGCCCCGATGTCCCGCCAGCCCTCGACGCTCTCGTCATGAAGGCCATGTCGCGGAGCGTCGATGCGCGCTTCGAATCGGCGGACGAGATGAGCCTCGCCCTCGAAGGGGCTCTGGCCCGGCCTCCCCGCCGGACCTGGGGGAGGCGGTGGCACGACAAGGGTGCGACACTCTTAGCCTCGCTCTGCGCGATTTGAAGAGGCCCAGACCTCGATGCGCTTGCGGCGAACGCACCGTCACGCCCTCGTGGTTAGCCTCTGATACCGTCCCGCCATGAGGGTAGGGCGGGCGACAGCCTCCCATGGCCTGGTACGCCAATTGCGTATCTCCCCGCCATGTCCCCGATTCCGTGCCAACCTGTGCCCACGTCTCCGGCTGTGCTCTGGGGTCTCAGCGCCATGCTGCTCATCGGAGCCAGCGGGTGCTTCATGAATCACGGGGATGTGCCCCGGCCGCCCCCGCCCACCGAGGACGCGGGGCCGCCCCCGGTCATCGACGCCGGTCCGCCCCGGCCTACCGAGGACGCGGGGCCGCCGCCGGTCACCGACGGCGGTCCGACACCCACCGCGGACGCCGGCATTCCGACGGCGTGCGTGGGACCCGCCGTCCCCCATCGCGCCACGAGGAGTACCGTCGAGCTCGGTGGTTTTGGCGGAATGGCGTTGCCCGTGGATGAGGCATTCGACCTGCCGGTCTCCATCGACGACGGGTGCTTCTGCGGCGAGCAGGTGGTCTGCGAGGTGAACGTGATGTTCCCGGGGACCGGGCCTGCGCTGATCGACCTGACCACATCAGTCTGCGCCGGCTCGTTTCTCTGCGACGGCTGCTATCCCCACCTCGATGGCCTGTGCCGCGTGCCCGCGTTGCCTGGGGGGGACTACCGGGTACGCTTGAACGGCGAAGAGGGGTTCCTGTTCAGCCTGCCGGTGTGGCGCTCGGACACCGAGGAGCAGGTCTCCTTCACGCCGGCCCCCCCAGTGCCGGACGGCCTCATCTGCCCCTGGCAGACGACCTCCATCGTCGACGTCGCTCAGCTCTGCGTGCCCGCGGAGGTCTACGCCAATGCCTCGTCCACGGTGACCATCACCGACGGCTGCGGCGGCTGCTTCGATGGTCCCGCCGACTGCGTCGTCACGCAGCAGGGCGATCGCTTGATCGTCGATGCGCGCACGCGGACCTGCGACTGTCCCGTCTGCGGCGCCTGCGCAGACGTCTGCGTCCCGGTCGAGACCGAGTGTCGGCTGCCGCCTCTGGATCCGGGGACCTACACCGTGGCGGCGGACGGTTTCGAAACCACCATCGAAGTGGTCGTCGGCGGCGGCGAGCCGCCGCCAGCACCCACCCGGTGCCTCGGTTCTCGCGACTAGACTCGACTTTGGCGGAAAGCGATCCGCGTTGTCCGGCCGTCCGGGAGGGTCCCACCCCGGGGGTCGGGGGCCTTGCAGCTGCGAGCGCTGGCCGAGGCTGGTGACGCGGC
>JAFDCW010000291.1 GCA_019312705.1 Deltaproteobacteria bacterium | reverse complement strand
GCGTGGGGAGCACCACTCTATCGACGCGCCCTCGTTCTCTCAGCGTCGCCTATCGTCTGGGCGGACCAGATCAATCCGATTGCAGAACGAATGCAGCGGAACGCCAAGAAGCGTCATTCGAACCCCGAACAGTGCCGGATGGGTCGTGAGGTACAAGTGAGGTCGTGCCGGTTGCTCGCGCAGGCGGAGCCTACTTTTGTAGGTGAGCAGGCAGCGCAGGAAGCGGGGCGAGATCACGCCGTGCATCGCGGCCCAGGCGGTGCTGCTAAATGAGCATGCTCGCCGGGCTCTCCAACAACCGCTTCAATACCTGCAGGTATTGAGCACCCGTCGCGCCGTCGATGACCCGGTGGTCGCAGCTCATGGTCAGGCGCATGCGCTTGCCGGGGACGACGGCGCCGTCCTTCACGACGGGTTCGTCGCGGATGGTGCCGACGGCGAGGATGGCGCCCTCGGGGGGGTTGATGACGGCGGTAAACTCCTCGATGCCGAACATGCCGAGGTTCGAGATGGAGAAGGTGCCGTCGGTGAACTCCTCGGGCCTCAGCTTCTTCTCCTTGGCGCGGCCGACGAGCTCGCGGACCTCGGCACCGATCTGCGACAGGCCCTTCTGGTCGGCATCGCGAACGACAGGGGTGATGAGGCCGTCGGGGATGGCGACGGCGACGGAGATGTCGACGCGGCCGTGATAGTGGATCGTATCGCCCCGGTACGACGCGTTGGCCGCCGGGTAGCGGCGGAGGGCGACGGCGACGCCCTTGATGAGCAGGTCGTTGACCGAGACCTTCTCGCCGGTGCGCTCGAGCTCGGCGTTGATGCCCTTCCGCGCCGCGAGCAGGGGCTGCATGTCGACGTCGATGGTCAGGTAGTAGTGAGGGATGTCGCGCTTCGACTCGGTGAGACGCCGCGCGATGGTCTTTCGCATCTGGCTGACCTTCTCGACACGGGTCTCCCGGGAGGCGGTCGTCGTGCGGGCGACCGCTCCTGTCGCCGCCGGCGCCCCCGAGGCCAGGTACTTTTCGAAGTCGGTCTTGACGATGCGGCCGTGGGGCCCGGTGCCCGTGACGACGCCGAGGTCGATGCCGTGTTCGAGGGCCAAGCGCCGGACGAGGGGAGAGGCGAGCACGCGCCCGTCGTGGGCCGCCGCGGTCGGTGAGGTGGCCCCGGTGCCGGCGCCGGAGAGGGTGCCGGCGACGGTTTGCGCGGGAGTGGAGCGGGCGGAGCCGGTCCCGGCGCCGGAGAGCGTACCGGTGATCGTTCCGGAGATCGTTCCAGCGGCCGTTTCCCCGGAGGCTGCGGGCGCTGGGCCAGGCGCGGGCCCGTCCGGGGCGACGAACTTCTCAGCCTCTTGGAGCAGCGCGGTGATGTCTTCACCGGCCTCGCCGATGATGGCCACCGGCGCTTCGGCGGGCAGGGTCGCCCCCTCTTCGACGAGGACCTTCAGGACCACTCCGGCGTCGAAGGAGCGAAACTCCATCGTCGCCTTGTCGGTCTCGACCTCGGCGAGCAGGTCGTCGACTTCGACCTTGTCGCCTTCTTTTACCGCCCACGAGACGAGGGTGCCCTCGTCCATCGTCGGAGAGAGCTTCGGCAGCCCGATGATCTTTGCCATGTCTCTGTCTCAGCTCCGGTAGGTGGCGCCCTTGACGGCGGCGATCACGCGCTCGACGGTCGGCAGCACGGTCTGTTCGAGGTTGGTCGCGTAGGGCATCGGTACGTCGAGGCCGGCGACCCGGCCGATGGGGGCGTCGAGGTGGTCGAAGGCCCTCGACTGGACCTGGTCGACGATCTCCGCGCCCGGACCGCCGTAGGGCCAGTGCTCGTGGACCACGACGCATCGATTGGTCTTCTGCACGCTCGTTGCGATGGTATCGACATCGAGGGGACGGATGGTGCGCGGGTCGACGACCTCGCACTCGATGCCCTCCTTGGCGAGGAGCTCCGCGGCCTCGAGAACGGTGTAGTACGGGGAGCCCCAGGTCACGATGGTGCAGTCCGTACCTTCGCGGGCGATGCGGGCTTCGCCGAAGGGGATGAGCTCTTCTTCGTCGGCGGTCGTCGGGACGTCCGGGACCTCGCCCTTGACCCCGTAGATGGTCTCTCCCTCGAGGAAGATCACCGGGTTGTTGCTACGGATCGACGTCTTCAGAAGGCCCTTCACGTCCCGGGGGGTGGACGGGGCGACGACGTACATGCCGGGCACGCTGCAGTAGAACGGCTCGACCGAGTGGCTGTGCTGGGACGAGACCTGCCTCGCTGCACCGTTGGGACCCCGGAAGACGATGGGCACGGAGATCTGACCCGCGCTCATCTGATGGATCTTCGCAGCGTTCTGGACGATTTGGTCGAAGGCCACGAACGAGAAGTTCCAGGTCATGAACTCGACGATCGGCCGGAGGCCCACCATCGCCGCGCCAATGCCGATGCCAGCGAAGCCCGCCTCGGCGATGGGCGTGTCGATGACCCGCTTGTCGGTGAACCTTTCGAGGAGGCCTTCGGTCACCTTGTAGGCGCCCTGATAGTGGCCGACCTCTTCGCCCATGATGAGCACGCGCTCGTCGCGCTGAATCTCCTCGGCGATGGCCTCACGGACCGAGTCCCGGTATCGGATGGTGCGCATCAGACGTCCTCCGGGGCCATGATCGTCTGCCACATCGCTTCGGCCTTGGCGGGCTCTGCCGCTTCGGCGAAGTCCACCGCATCCTGGACCTCGGCCTCGACCTCGGCGTCGAGGGCTTCGACGTCTGCTTCGTTCATGCCCAGGTCCAAGAGCGACTGGCGGGCGAGCTTGACCGGATCACGCTTCTTTCGCTCCTCGAGCTCTTCCTTCGTCCGGTACTTGCCGGGGTCGCTCATCGAGTGGCCGCGGAAGCGGTAGGTCATCACCTCGAGGAGGGTCGGTCCACCGCCGCTCCGGGCCCGCTCGATGGCTTGGGCCATGTGCTCTTGCACAACGCGCACGTCGTGGCCTTCGAAGCGGTCCGAGGCCATGCCGTAGCCGACGGCCTTGGTGGTGAAATCGGTGACCGCCGTCGTCCGCGACATGGGGGTGCCCATCGCGTAGCCGTTGTTTTCGATGACCACCACCAAGGGCAGCTTCCACAAGCCCGCGAGGCTCATGCCTTCGTGGAAACCACCAATGTTGGTCGCCCCGTCGCCGAGGAAACACATCGCGATGCGGTCTTCGCCGGCGTACTTCGACTTGAAGGCGGCGCCGGCGGCGAGGGCGACGTGGCCCCCGATGATCCCGTACCCGCCGTAGAAGTTGTTTTCGACGTCGAAGAAGTGCATCGAGCCGCCGAGGCCCCGGGAGCACCCGGCGTCCTTGCCGTAGAGCTCCGCCATGCAGGCTCGGGCGGAGGTCCCCCGCGCCAGGGCCGTGCCGTGGTCACGATACGTCTGGAAGACGTAGTCGTTCGCGCGGAGGGCGGCGTTCGCCCCGACGGCGACGGCCTCCTGGCCGATGTAGAGGTGGAGAAAACCGCCAATGCGCCCCTTCGCGTAGGCCCGCGCCGCCTCTTCTTCGAAGCGGCGGATGAGGTGCAATTGGCGGTAAAGCGGAATGAGCTCGTCACGCTTCGCCATGATGCGCGGCAGATTACCCGATCAAGTGAGCGACGCACGAGGAACGGACGAAAAACCTTCGCCGGTGCGCAGAATTGGAGAGACCCGAGTGCGGTGTGCACCCGGGTCTCATCCGTCTTGGTGGGCGCTAGGCCCGTTGGCTCAGAGGAACCAGTCGGAGATGCCGTAGCGACGCTGGATGTCGATCAGGTACTCGAGGAAGGACTCGTCGCTGGTGAGCTTCGTTTGGAGGGACGCGAGCTCGGCCCGCTCCTCTTCGGAGAGGGCGCCACCGCTGGTGAGCGCCCGGACCCGGTCCTGCCTGTCGACGAGGCGGCGCAGGAGCTGGAAGCCGAGCTGCTCCTCCTCGAGGTTGTAGGTCAGGCGGGGCCGGACCTTGACGGCGACGTAGCCCGTGTGGAAGCGATCCGACTGGTAGACGACGTAGTCGGAGTCCGCGCTGTCACACCCGGTGGAGTGACTGGTCCCGGGCAGAGCCTCGGCGCCATAGGCGCAGGTCGCGGTACCGTCGGTCTGGGTGGCCGGGAGGGTGAACGACTCGTGGGCGTCGATCTTGAAGACCGAAAGCCGCTGCTCGAAGGACGTGTCGTAGGCGCTGGGGAAGGTCGCGAGGGCAAGAACCGTCGCCCAGTCCCGGAGGATCTCCGGGGTGCTGTCGGCGATTGCGGTGCCTGGGTAGATCGTCTCCTGGTCGCCACGGCAGGGCGCGCGGCCGCCACCGACGTCGACGCAGGTGCCTCGGTTCCAGTTGAGGTACTCGATCTGGGGCTTTCCGCCGACCATCTCGACCCGAGGACCGAACCAGCGGTCGTCATCGAGGATGATGCCGCCGAAGAACTCGGTCATCTCGACGTCGAAGAGGTCGAAGAAGTTGATGTAGTAACGCTCGTCGAGGGTGAAGGAGAGGTTCCAGTCCCGCTGAGCGAGGGCCAACATCGCGTAGAACTTGTCGAAGAAGACTCCGGCGCGCTCGCGGCGATTGAAGCCCAGGTAACCCTCCTGGTACTTCGACCACATCGGGAAGCCGGTGCCGATCGGAAGGGTCAGGTCGCTGCCCGCCGCGTCCATCTCTTCGGAGACGTGACGGTAGACGTTGGCGTCGGCGTCGTACTCGTAAGAGCCCGCGTCCGGCATGGTGACGATCTCGGTCATCCAGTTCATGGCGTCGATGGACGCGAAGTACTGGTCGTTGAAGCCGAGGGCCCCGGTCTCCGAGCCGAAGCCCGGCTCGTTGAAGTACCGGAAGAAGAGGTGCTGGAAGATCTTCGCGGCATCGACGACGGCGCCGTAGGTCGACACCCCCTGGACGTAGATGTCGCGGAAGCGACGATAGTACTGCGTCGGGTAGCTCTCCTCGAAGCGTCGACGGAAGTGGTCGATCGTCTCGGTGAAGGACTCGCCCGCGTCGAAGCGGCTACACCAGCTGATGTCGTTGACCCGGTCGTCGGTGCAGAAGAGGTAGTCGACGGGGAAGAACTCGTCGGTCTCGATCGAGTGGTCGATCAGGTCCTCGGAGAAGGGTGAGCAGATGCAGTTCCGGTCCCCGCCGCAAGCGGTCGGGAGCCGCGCGTCGCGGGAGTTCTTGATGCAGCGCTGGGTGACCGGCTGCGTGACGCGGTCCGCGTTGTAGGGGCAATCCGCGCTGACGTTGCAGGACTCGCCGCCGCGGTAGTCCATCATCATCGTCCGCGGCGTACGCGGGTCGGTGACGTCGTCGAGGCTGCCGTCGCTCGAGATGGCCGGGTCGGCGGTGAAGGCCTCGATGACGCCGAAGGCGTTCCAGTTGGCCGCAGCGCGGTCGTAGTGGCCGAGGCCGCCGAAGCCGGACATGTCGCCGTCGTAGTCCATGACCGAGTTGCTCATGGTCAGGCCGAGGCCCGCCGTGTGGCGTGCGTCACGGACGTCGCGCAGATCCTGATAGAAGCGGTTGAGGTCCTCGCCGCCCTGGAAGCCGTCTCCGTCGGGGTCGTAGGCCGCGTCGAAGAGGCTGGGGAGCTCGAGGTCGTCGCGAAGAACGACGTTGTAGTAGCCATCCTTGTACGAGTGACGGTCGTAGCTGCCACCGAAGTTGTGGCGCAGGCCGACGGCGTGACCGAGCTCGTGCTCCATGACGCCGCGGAGGAAGAGCTGAGACATGCGGATGGCGGCCTCTTCCTGGGGACGGTCGGCAAAGATCTCGGCCCAGTACTTGTAGATGACGTTGCTGATCTCCGGTGCCATCGGGGGATCCATCGAGTAGCGGCTGAGGGCCTCCATCTCGAGGCGGCTGTGCATCATTCCACTGAGGAAACCGTCACGGAAGGGCGAGGTCTGCTCGATGACGCTCGGATCGAGGGGCGAGGTGCCGTCGGGGATCTGGCTCACGTCGGTCTGGCTGAACATGAGCTCGGTGCCGGTGGCGCCGAGGGACTCGATGAGCCGGGTCTCGGTGGGCGTGCCCGCGAGGTTGCGCATGCGGTCCGAGAGCACGTTGAGGCGGCCATCGGCGGTGGGCGCGAAGCGCTGGATGTCTTCGAGGCGGTCCTCGAAGAGCGAGCGCAGACGCTCGTTGGTCGGCGTCGGCATTCCAGGGCGGCCCGTATCACCGATGCTGTAGCCGTCGGTGCCACTCGGCGCGTAGGTGACCGGGCGCTCGACCCGGCCGATAGCGTCGAAGTACTCG